>NZ_JASCOP010000109.1:0-14144 GCF_029959395.1 Stenotrophomonas sp. PS02300 | reverse complement strand
TTATTACCTGGATCAGAAGCCGTAATAACCGGTCAACCGGCCCACGGCCGGTTGCTCCCCGGGATTGACGGTCGCGCCGTCAATCCCGTTGCCGCGTTTCCAGCAGGTCCAGGTTGCGGATCAGCTTGCGCGAGATCTCGTCTGAAATCCGCCCACGCCGGGTCAGCCGGAACAGCTCCTCGCGTTCGGCAGTCAACCCCGCACTGCGCAGCTGGCGGTAGCCCTGCTCCATGCGCTGCACCTTCTCCGGGTCCGCATCCGGGCCCTGGTCTTTTTCCAGGTTGCGCTGGTACAGCAGGCTCACCCGCGAGGCCGCATCGTTGTACAGCTGCACGTTGTCGGTGGTCTGGTTCTGCACCAGCTGCTGGCGCATGCGCTCCACCCCGGCCAGCGCCGCCTTCGAGGCCAGCCGCCGGGCCAGGTCTTCTTCCTTGCGCTCGCCCGAATCGGCCGGCAGTTCCAGCCCTTTCAGCAGGCGCGGCAGCGCCACGCTGGCACCGACCAGCGACACCAGGATCACCGCCGCCGCCAGGAAGATCACCAGGTCGCGCGCCGGGAAGGCGCTGCCATCGGGCAGGAACAATGGAAGGGTCAACACACCGGCCAGCGTGATCGCACCGCGTACGCCGGCCACCGAGGTGGCCACCACGATCCTCCACGAGGTGCCTTGCCGCGCTTCACCGCGGTGCTTCGCACGCAGCACGCTCCAGCGCAGCGACAGCCACACCCAGGCCAGGCGCAGCAGCACCAGCGCCAGGTTGATCACCACCACGTACACCAGCAGCCACCACGCACTCTGGTGCCCGCTCTCGCTCACCGTGGTCATGGCGCGGTCCACGATGCCCGGCAGCTGCTCGCCCAGCAGCACGAACATGATGCCGTTGAAGGAGAACTGCAGCATGTTCCACACCGCCATGCGCTGCACGCGCATGCTGCCCGACACGCGGCCGGTGAGCTCCACGTAGCTCATGGTGATGCCGGCGGCCACCGCCGAAAGGATGCCCGAAGCATTGGCCTCTTCGGCCAGCAGGTAGGCCGCGAAGGGAATCAGCAGGTTCACCAGCAGCGCCGCGCCCGGCTCTTCGCCGAAGCGCCGCCACAGCCAGCGCTGGAAGGTGGAGACGCCCAGGGTCACCGCAACGCCGATCGCCAGGCCGGCCACCGCCACCCACAGGAAGGTCACCGAGGCGGTGGCCAGCGAGAACGTGCCGGTCATCACCGCAGCCACCGCGAAGCGGAAGCAGACCAGGCCGGACGCATCGTTCAACAGCGATTCGCCTTCCAGGATGTGCATCAGCCGCTTGGGAATCGGCGCGCGCGAGGCAATCGAACTCACCGCCACCGGGTCGGTCGGCGAAATGATCGCCGCCAGCGCGAACGCCACCGCCAACGGCATCACCGGAATCATCCAGTGGATCAGCAGGCCGGCGCCGATCACGGTGAACACCACCAGCCCGAACGCCAGTTCCAGGATCACGCCCTTGTCGCGGAACAGGCCCTGCTTGGGAATGCGCCAGCCATCCAGGAACAGCAGCGGCGGCAGGAACAGCAGGAAGAACATCTCCGGTTCCAGCGCATGGCCACGGTTGAATACGCCCGCAATCACCGCACCCAGGCCGATCTGCACCAGTGGCAGCGGCAGCGACAACGGCAGTACGCGGACCAAGTAGCCGCTGGCGACCACCGCCACCAGCATCGCCAGGACGACTTCAATCGTATGCATGCATTTTCCAGAGAGCCTGGAAAAAAATTACCACACCCACCCCGAACCGCGCCCTACAACGGCGAACTCAGGCCGCCTCGCCATCGAAGCGGTAGATGTCCATCGCCAGCATGCCCGCATCGATACCGGCATCGATGCGCTGCGCACCCAGCACGTCACCGCCGGCCGCACCAAGGGCGAAATGCAGCGGCTGGAAGTGCTCGTCGGTGGGGTGCGCGCGTTCGGCATACGGCGCCTGGCGGCGGTAATCGAGCAGTGCGGCGCTGTCGTTGGCCTGCAGGCGCTGCTCCACCCATTCGATGAAGGGGCGCACATAGGGCGCTTCGCCGCCGCGCTGGTACTCGCGGAAGTCGTGCAGGTTGTGGGTGATGCTGCCCGAGCCGACCAGCAGCACGCCCTGCTCGCGCAGCGGTGCCAGTGCGCGGCCCAGCGCGAACTGGTGGGCCGGGCCCTGCAGCGGCTGCAGCGCCAGCGGTACCACCGGAATGTCGGCCTGCGGGTAGAGCAGGCGCAGCGGCACCCACGCGCCATGGTCGAGGCCACGGCTCGGGTCCACGGCGGCGGTCAGACCAGCGGCGGCCAGCCGCTGCGCGACCTCCCCGGCCAGCGCCGGGTCGCCCGGCGCCGGGTACTGCAGGTCGAACAGCGCCTGCGGGAAGCCGCCGAAATCATGGATGGTCGGCGGCTGCGGGTGCGCGCCCACCACCGGCTGATGGCTCAGCCAGTGCGCCGATGCCATCACGATCGCGCGCGGGCGCGGCAGCTGCGCGGCCAGCTCGGCCAGGCGCACGCCCACCAGCCCCGGGGTCAGGGCGGTCATCGGCGAACCATGGGAGATGTACAGCGACGGCAGGCGGGTCATGGCAGGGCTCCGGGAAATCCAGACCGCCAGACTATTACCAATGCCGATGTAGTTAAACGCCTACCAATGCCTGAATTTGTTCCACATTCAGAACAATGACATCCGTCACGCGGCCGCTGTTTCCAGCTTGGCAATGACGTCCACCAACGGCGCCGGGCGGCCCAGCAGGAAGCCCTGCACCTGGTCGCAGCCGTGCGCGGCCAGCCATTCGTGCTGGCCCGGGGTTTCCACGCCTTCGGCGATCACCGTCAGGCCCATGCTGTGGCCCAGCGACAACAGCGCGCGGCAGATCGAGGCGTTGCGTGGGTTGGTTTCCACATCGGCCACGAAGCTGCGGTCGATCTTCAGGATGTCCAGCGGCAGGTGCTGCAGGTAGGACATGTTCGAATAACCGGTACCGAAATCATCCAGCGAAATGCAGATGCCCTGCTCGTGCATGCGCTGCATGGTCTGCTTGGCCTGGCCCGGCTTGCGCATCAGGCTGCTCTCGGTCAGCTCCACGTGCAGCGCTCCGCGCGCCAGCCCGAACTCCTGGCTGGCACGGCTGAACTCGGCCACCAGGTCGCTGTTGAAGAACTGCACCGCCGAAACGTTCACCGCGATCGGCAGGTCCCAACCGGCATCCACCAGCTGCCGCTGCGCGCGCGCCGCTTCGCGGATCACCCAGCGGCCCAGCGCCAGGATCAACCCGGTGTCTTCGCACAGCTGGATGAACTCGCCCGGCGGAATGAAGCTGCCATCGGCCTGCGGCCAGCGCAGCAGCGCCTCCAGCGCGGCCGGGCTGCCATCGCTGGCGTGGCAGATCGGCTGGAAATACAGCGCGAATTCGGCATCGATCGCGCTGTGGATGCGCCCGGCCAGGCGCAGCCGGTCGGCCAGCCGCGAACTCACCGCGCTGTCGAACCAGGCAATCACGCTGCCTTCGTCGCGCGCGGCATGCGCGGCCTGCGCGGCCATCCCGATCACCTGTTCGGCGCTGACCACATCGCCATCGAACTTCACCGCCACGCCAATGCGCGGCTCGAACTGGTGCAGCCAGTCCTGCCCGCGCACCGGTTCGGAAACGGTCTGCACCAGCGTATCCAGCGCGGTCTGGCGCTCGTGGTCGTCGCGGATGGCGAAGATGAAATCCTCGGCCGGCTGGAACGCCAGCAACCCATAGCGCACGCCCAGCCCACCCAGCCGCTTGGCCATGGCCTGCAGCACCACGTCGCCCACTTCACGGCCCAGTGTATCGGCCACCAGCTGCAGGCCACGGAACTGCACGTAGGCGATGGTGTAGCTGCCGCCTTCCTCGTCCAGCTGCGCGGCCAGCGCGCGGGTGTTGAGCAGCCCGGTGGCCGGGTTGTGGGTAGCGTGGTAAGCCAGGTCGCGCTCGTAGGCCATGCGGTCGCTGATGTCCTCGGCCAGCACCAGGCAGGCCTCGCGCCCGTCGAAATCCAGCCGCGCCAGGTGCGCGCGCACTTCGAACACGGTGCCGTCCTTGCGCCGGTGCAGGCGCACTTTGGCGTCCTGCAGGTCGCCACTGGCCGCGTTGGCGATCGCACCGCGGATTTCCTCCCAGCCTTCGCGCGGGCGGATGTCCAGGATGCTCATCGCCAGGAATTCATCGCGGCTGTAGCCGTACTGGCGCACCGCCGCTTCGTTCACTTCCAGGAAGCGCAGCGTGTCCGGGTCGAACACCCAGAACGGCGCCGGGTTGCGGTCGAACAGCAGGCGGAACTGGCGCTCGGCCTGCTGCGCGCGCGCCAGCGCCTGGACGCGCTCGCTCACATCGGTGAGCGCGCCGATCATGCGCCGCTCGCGGTCGCTGCCGCCCACCTGCTGGCCGCGCGCGGACACCCAGTGCGTGGTGCCGCCCGGCAGCACGATACGGAACATTTCATCCAGCACGCCGTTGCCGGCGAACGCATCGTCGAAGGCGGCCTGCAGCCGCTGCACATCCTCGTGGTGCACGCGGTTGAAGAAATCGGCCACCGGCAGCGAATCCAGGTGAATGCCGAACACATCGCGTGCCAGCGGCGACCAGCGCAGCACCGAGGCATCCTCGTCCACCGTCCAGGTGCAGATCTTGCCGACCTGGTGGGCCATGCGCAGTTCGGCATGGCCGGTGCGCAATTCCTCGCTCATCGCATCCTGGCGGCGGGTCGCGCGGCGCAGGCTGGTGTAGACCAGCGCGAACGCGCCCCAGTACAGCAGGTACAGGCCGATCGACGCCTGCACGTACGGCCACCACGGCGCCAGCACATCCTGCCGGCCCAGCCCGGCGTACACCGCCAGCGGGTACTCGGACAGCGTGGTCAGGGTGGTGATGCGCTCGACGTTGTCGATGGGGCTGCTCTCCACGCCCATCGGCAGCACCCAATCGCGGCCTACCAGGTCGCGCCGCTGCAGCTTGAACTGCTGGCCGGTCAGGCCATCGTTGTCGGGGCTGCGCGCCAGTACGTGGCCGGTGACATCACTGATCGAGAGCACGCCATGCAGGCCGATATCCAGCCCGCTGATGATCGACTGCAGCTCGCTGGTATGCAGCCGGCTGAGCAGCCAGCGGTCCTCGCCCATGCGCAGCGCCAGCGGCAGCACCCAGCGGCGCATGCCCAGGTCCTGCGGCGGGCCCAGGTACAGCAGGCTGTCGGCGCCGCGGTGCGGCTCCACCACCCACAGCGGCAGGGTCAGGTCGCCGCTGCCGCTGGTCAGCGCGCGGCCGAACTGGTCCACCACCACGATGCTTTCCAGCTCGGCATGCCGCTGCAGCACCCCATCAATGGCGTCGTCGAGCAGGTCCGGGGCCTGCGCCGGCACCCGGTCGAACAGCTGCGCGCCGTCGGCGGCGATGCCGCGCATGGCGCGTTCCAGGTTGCGCAGCTCCAGTCGCAGCAGGCGCTGCGAACCGGTGGCCAACGCCGTGCTCTGCCGCTGGGCGGCCTCCAGCCGGCGCTGGTAATCATTGACCAGCATCACCACCAGGCCCGCGCCCAGCAGCAGGCCCAGGCCGATGCCCAGCCACACGATGGTGCGCAGCGGCCGCGCCATGGGCTGGCTCAGCGCGGGCATCGCGTACCTCTACCTCGGTGACGGCCTGACTTCATGTAAACGCTTCCTGGTTTCCCCAAACCTGAGCGGCCGAGGTCGCAATTTCTTGACCTCCATCCTGCCCGTTCCCGACGGGCAAGGCCTTGGCCCAGCGCCTTGGCTCCAGCATGCACGACCCGGTCGGGCGCGGGAAGGGGGGTGCGACGGCCGTCACACCTTGACGGAGCCGAATGCGGCCACAACTCCCGCCAGATCCGGCCGGTTCCCGGCCCGGGCGGCGGATTAGACTTGGGGTTTCCCCGTTGCCTGAGAAGTTCATGTCCAAGCTGCGCCGCCCCACCCTGATGCTTGCCATTGCCGCCAGCCTGTCGCTGGGCCTGGCCGCCTGCGACCGCGATGCGGCCGCGCCGACCGCCCCGCCGGCGGCCGATACCGCCGCCCCGCCCGCCGCGCCCAAGCCGCAGCTGGGCAGCTTCGGCTTCGATGCCGCCGGCATGGACCGCAGCGTCGCCGCCGGCGATGACTTCTTCGGCTTCGCCAACGGCAGCTGGGTCAAGAACACCGAAATCCCGGCCGACCGCTCCAGCTACGGCAGCTTCAACGTCATTTCCGAGAAGACCCTGGCCGACACCCGCGCCATCCTCGAAGGCGCCGCCGCCGACACCAAGGCCAGCGGCGAAACCAAGCTGATCGGCGATTACTACGCTGCCTTCATGGACGAAGCCGGGATCGAATCGCGCGGCATGGGCGCGATCAAGCCCGAGCTGGATGCCATCGGCGGCATCAGCGACAAGGCCGCGCTGGCCACCGCCCTGGGCGGCACCCTGCGCGCCGACGTGGACCTGCTCAACGCCACCAACTTCTACACCGACCGCCTGTTCGGCACCTGGGTCTCGGTGGACCTGCTGCAACCGGACCGCAACGCACCGTACCTGGTGCAGGGTGGCCTGGGCCTGCCCGACCGCGACTTCTACCTGCAGGGCGGCCGCATGGCCGAGATCCGCAAGCAGTACCAGGCCTATATCGCCCAGGTGCTGCAGCTGGCCGGCGTGGCCGACCCGGCCGCCAAGGCGCAGCGCATCCTGGCGCTGGAAACCCGCATCGCGCAGGCGCACGCCACCCAGGAAGAAACCAACGACGTGGCCAAGGGCGCCAACGCGTGGAAGCAGGCCGACCTGAGCGCCAAGGCGCCGGGCATGGACTGGGCCGCGTTCCTGGCCGCCGCCGGCCTGGACAAGCAGGACGACTTCATCGTGTGGCAGCCCAAGGCCGTGGCCGGCATTTCGCGCCTGGTCGCCACCGAGCCGCTGGATGTGTGGAAGGACTACCTGACCTTCCACGCGCTGGACCGCGCCGCGCCGTACCTGCCCAAGGCGATGGCCGATGCGCGCTTCGCCTTCCACGGCACCACCCTCAACGGCACCCCGCAGCAGAGCGAACGCTGGAAGCGCGCGGTGGATGAGAGCAACAACGCCGTGGGCGAAGCGATCGGCAAGCTGTATGTCGAAAAGCATTTCGACCCGGCCACCAAGGCGCGCGCCGATGAGATGGCCAAGAACATCATCGCCGCCTTCGCCAAGCGCATCGACGCCCTGGAATGGATGTCGCCGGAAACCAAGGCGCACGCCAAGGCCAAGGTCGAAGGCCTCACCGTGGGCATGGGCTACCCGGACAAGTGGCGCGATTACACCGGCCTGGAAGTGAAGCGCGACGATGCGCTGGGCAACGCCGAGCGCGCCAGCCAGTTCGAGTACCGCCGCAACCTGGCCAAGCTGGGCCAGCCGGTGGACCACAGCGAATGGGCGATGCTGCCGCAGACCATCAACGCGATGAACGTGCCGCTGGAAAACCGCCTGGTATTCCCGGCCGCGATCTTGCAGCCGCCGTTCTTCGACGGTGCCGCCGATGATGCGGTGAACTACGGCGCGATCGGCGCGGTGATCGGCCACGAGATCAGCCACGGTTTCGACAACGCCGGTGCGCTGTTCGATGAAACCGGCAAGCTGCACAACTGGTGGACGGCCGAAGACCTGAAGAAGTTCAACGCCGCCGGTGATGCGCTGGCTGCGCAGTTCAGCGGCTACCAGCCGTTCCCGGGCGTGTCGGTCAACGGCCGTTTGACGCTGGGCGAGAACATCGCCGACGTGGCCGGCCTGGCCACGGCGTATGACGCCTACCAGCTGTCGCTGCAGGGCAAGCCCGGCCAGACCCTGGAAGGCTTCACGCCGGACCAGCGCTTCTTCCTGGGCTTCGCCCAGGCGTGGCGCAGCAAGGCGCGCGAACAGGCCCTGCGCAATTCGCTGCTGACCAACGTGCACGCCCCCGGCCAGTTCCGCGCGCTCACCGTGCGCAACCTGGACGCGTGGTACCCCGCCTTCGAGGTGAAGGACGGCCAGAAGCTGTACCTGGCCCCGGAAAAGCGGGTCAAGGTGTGGTGACAAGAACGGGCGCTTCGGCGCCCGTTTTTTTTTGCACTCCGCGCTACATCACCAATGTGCCAACGTGCTGATCGGCACGCCTACCCGCGCGCAGGCGCGGGGGGCCACGCCATCCGGCAGCGCGCGGCGGAACAGCGGCGCCATGCCTTGCAGCAGCCTCGCTGAAGCGCGTGCCTGGGTGCGTTGCAGCGGCGTGCGTTCCAGCATGGACGTTGCCCACTCCGGGAGCAGCGCGGCACCGGCGCCGAGGAACAGCTCGCGCGATATCCCCGCCATCGGTACGGGCAGCTTGATGCTCGAAAGCACCTCCAGCACTTCACGCGAGCGTGCATCGAAACGGAGCACCGGGCGCTGCTGGTCGAAGTACGCCGCCACCGCCGCTTCCGATGCGGGCACGTTGGTCGCGCCCAACGCTTCGGCCACCCGCCGATGCTCGTCGTAGTAGCGGTCGGCCACGGCCTCCGGCACCTCCCGGCAATAACGCCGGCAGCCCTGCAGGAACCCGTAGGCCTCGGTCACATGCACCCAGGTCAGCAGGGCAGGATCGTCAGCCGAATATGGCTGCCCGTCTTCGGTGAACCCACGCACCTGGGTGTGGATGCGTTTGACCTTCGCCACCAACGCTTCCACTTCCCCTGCCGGCCCATAGCTGGTGCAGGTCACGAAGGAGGTCGTGCGGCGCAGCCGCCCCACCAGGTCGTCGCGGAAGTTGGAATGGTCGTACACCCCGGCCAGCGCCAGAGGGTGCAGGGTCTGCAGCATCAGGCCACAGAGGCCGCCGGCCAGCATTCCCGGAAGTTCGGCGTGCACCCGCCAGGTGGCGCTGTCGGGCCCGAACCAGCCCGGGTCGCCCTGCGGATGGTCGTAATCGATCCCGCTCTGGTCACGCGGGAAAGCCCCCAGCACCCAGCGCCGTATCGGCACGGCAGCGGGGGCAGTGAGACGGTGCAGCAGTGACGACATCAGGGGCCTTCCAGGGGGTCGAGAGGACCGCGATCCTGCGCGGTTGCGTCAATTCTGCGTGATCTGCGACGCCCGGGCCACGCTGTTGCGCCACCCCGCAGGCGAATTGTGCGAGTGCAGCAGAAAACCCGGCCGGTTTTTCAGTTTTTCGAGCAGTTTCCGATGCCGCACCGCGCAAAAAATTTCGCGAAGGACGTATTCAGTTATCCCCCCTGCGGCGTTTTGTCGCACTGCCCATTGCCAAGCGAAATGAAAGTGCTAGAACTGAACCCGCCTCACCGTCCGTCCAAATGCGCCGCTGCACGTTCCCGAAGGAGCCCGTGATGATCGCTTTGTTCAAAGGTTTAGGTTTACTGCTCCAGGACAACGAGCTCTACGGCAGCCCGTTCGAAAAGCAGGTCGCGCATTGGCGCAACAAGAGTGAGCAGCAGATCCGCGAAGAAGTGGCCACCCTGGCCAAGGCCAAGGGCCAGTGGCTGATGGCGTCCATCGTCGGCTGGCAGGCGGCCTCGCTGCTGATCCTCGGGCTGATCGCCAACCACCTGTGGAAGGACGACTTCCATATCACCTTCACCCGCGTGGTGATCGTGTTCGGCTCGTGGGTCTCGATCCTGTTCGTGATCTGGTTCATGGCCAACATGTTCGACCACACCGCCGGTTTCGAGCGCTGGATGAAGGCGTTCAACAGCCGCGCGCGGATCACCTCCGACGCCGATACCGTGGAATGCGTGGCCGAAGCGCTGGACATGGCCCAGCTCTACCCGGAAGTGCTCGACTACAAGCAGGCGGTCACCGCCAGGCGTGAACTGCGCCACGAAGACATCCGCATCATGCGCGAGATCGGGCGCATGAAGCAGCATTCGGAACTGGTCGGCCAGCTCAACCACGTCGGCGAACCCGACCCCGGCCAGAACCTGCACCTGCAACCGGCCTTCTGACCCCACCAGGTCCAAGGGGGATCCCAATGCCACCGTGCGCGAACACGGTGGCATTGTTTTTTTACATGCCGCGGAACAGGCTCATGAACGGCTGGCTCACGTTGAGCACTTCCGGCCGCTGCTTCAGGCGCAGCTGGCCGCGGCCGGTGTCATCGCGGCTCACCGCCGCCACCGCTTTCATGTTGACGATGGTGGAACGGTGGATCTGGCGGAAGCGCTGCGGGTCCAGCACTTCCAGCAGCTCGCGCAGCGGCGTGCGCAGCAGGCTTTCGCCGGCCTCGGTCACCACCGTGGTGTACTTGCTGTCGGCGCGGAAGTAGACCACGTCTTCCAGCATGATCAGCTGCGTATCGCGGCCATTGCTGGCGGTGATCCACGCCAGCGGCGGCGCGTTCGAGTGCGCCCCGGGCTGCTGGCCCAGGCGCTGCAGCAGCTGCTCCAGCATCGCGTTGTCCGGCCGGCCCATCTGCATGCGCGCCAGGATGCGATCGCGCGTGGCCAGCAGGCGCTCGTCGCTGACCGGCTTGAGCAGGTAATCCATCGCGCCCTGCTCGAACGCGTCGATCGCGTACTGGTCGTAGGCGGTCACGAACACCACCTGGGTGCGCGGGCTGATCTCCGGCAGCGCGCGCGCCACCTCGATGCCGCTGATGCCCGGCATGCGGATATCGAGCAGGGCCAGGTCCGGCTTCAGTTCGGCCAGCCGCTCCAGTGCGCTGGCGCCGTCTTCGCATTCGGCCACCAGCCGCAGTTCCGGCCACAACCGCTGCAGCTGGGCCACCAGCGACTGGCGCAGCAGGTCTTCGTCTTCGGCAATGAGGGCATCAAGCAGCATGGATCGCCTCGCGTGCGTCGCGCGGCAGGGTGATCGTTGCCGCCACGCCGCTGGGGAAGTTGGACACGATGGCCACGCCGGCGCGCTCACCGCAGGTCAGGCGCAGCCGTTCGCGCAGGTTCTTCAGGCCAATGCCGGTGCCGCTGCTGCCCTGGCCGAAGCCCAGGCCATCGTCGGCCACGGTCAGGGTGACGTGGTCGTCGAAGGCGCGCGCGATGATCCACACCGTGCCGCCGCCGGGCTTGGGTTCCAGCCCGTGCTTGATCGCGTTCTCCACCAGCGTCTGCAGCGCCATCGACGGCAGCGGCACCGTTTCCAGCGCCGGCGGTACATCCACCTGCAACGCCAGCCGCGCGCCCATGCGGATCTTGAGGATCTCCAGGTAGGCCTTGGTGCGCTCCAGCTCCACGCCCAGGGTGGACATCGATTCGTCCACGCTCGGCAGCGAGCTGCGCAGGTACTGGATCAGGTGCCCCAGCATCTGGTCGGCGCGCGGCGGATCGGTGCGGGTCAGCACCTGCGCGTTGGCCAGCGTGTTGTAGAGGAAGTGCGGCTCCACCTGGGCGTGCAGCAGGTTCAGCCGCGCCACCGACAGTTCCTTTTCCGTGGCGGTCTGTTCGGCGGCTGCCTGCTCGTCGCGGCGCTGTTCCGACACGCGGCGGGTGATGGCGCGGCTGACCGCTTCGGCGTTCTCGTAGTTGCTGCCTTCGTCCACCGCCAGCAGGTCGGCCCACACCCCCGCATCGGGTTCGAACACCAGGGTCACGCTGCTGGTGCCCTGCCCCGGGGTGACCGTGGCCAGCACGCTGTTGCGCTTGATCGCCCAGCGCGCGGGCAGGTTCCAGCGCGATGGCGGGCGGCCGTTGTAGGGGTCCACGCGGCGCACGTAGGCGCGCACCTGCAGGCTGCCGGCGGCGCTTTCGATGTCTTCCACGCGCGGCAGTTCCTTGATCGCCTGTTCGACCAGGCTGAAGGCCTCGCCGGCGTCCATCGGCAGTTCGATCTGGCGGCGCTGGCGGCTGGACAGGGTGGCCGCATCCAGGCGCCCGGCCAGGGTCGAGACGCGGCGCAGGTGGGTGATGCAGCTGCCCAGCGCGGTGATCATCAGGAACAGCGCCAGCAGCCCGAACACCCAGCCCGGGCCCTCGTCCATGCCGTGGAAGAAGCCGCTCCACACGAACCCGGCCACGACGATCGCCGCGGCCCAGGCCACCAGAATACGGAGAATCAGGGAAAGGCTGGCAAACACGGCGGCGTCTTCACGATGGGATGGTGTGAGGATAGCCCTGCCCGTGGAGGGCACAAGCGCCATGCGATGGAAGCCGGGAAACAGGGGACGAACACCCCGCCGGCAGGTGCCGGCGGGGCGTGGTGCTTACTTGCGCTCTGCGGCGCTGGCGTCGCGCGGCGCGCGGAACTGGGAGTCATCGCTCCAGTTCGGCCAGCTGCGCGAATTGGCCAGCTGGTTGCCCAGCGTGTACAGCACTTCCAGGTCGCGGGCGGCGCCGGCGAACTTCCAGTCCGGCTGCCACTCATCGCCCTGCTGGTGGTAGCGCTTGGCGGTGTAGTCGTCCGAGGCCGCCTTGCCCGCGGCCACGCCGCCGTCCACCCAGTCCTGCCCGGCCGAGTAGGACACCGCCGGCACGCCACGCTTGGCGAACGGGAAGTGATCGGAGCGGAAGAACAGGCCGGCTTCCGGCTTCGGGTCCGGGGTGTAGCGGATGTCCCAGCCCTGGGCCACGTCCTTCAGCTGGTCCAGCAGTTCCAGCTTGGCCGAGCCGTAGATGCCGAAATCACGCGACGGGCCGAACGGCGCCATGCCATCCATGTTGATCACCGCCACGGTCTTGGCCAGCGGGTACAGCGGGTGGCTGGCATAGAACTCCGAACCCAGCAGGCCCTTCTCTTCGGCGGTCACGGCCAGGAACAGCACCGAACGCTCCGGGCGCTTGCCCTTGGCGAAGCCACGGGCCAGTTCCACCAGCGAGGCGGTGCCGCTGGCGTTGTCCAGCGCGCCGTTGAAGATGGTGTCGCCGTTCGCATCCGGCTTGCCCACGCCGATGTGGTCCCAGTGCGCGCTGTACACCACGGTTTCATCCGGGTGCTTGCTGCCTTCCAGGCGCGCGGCCACGTTGTGCGAGGTGATCACCTCGGTCTTCACCGCGTACTTGGCCGACAGGGTTTCGCCCTTCAGCTCCACCGGCTTGAAGTCGCGGCGCTGGGCCTGCTTCTTCAGCGCCTCGAAGTCCTGGCCGGCACGCTTGAACAGGTCCACCGCCAGGTCGCGCTGGATCCAGCCTTCCAGCAGCGGGTGCGCTTCGGCCGGGTTGTCGCGGACCACGTCGAACATGGTGTTGGTGTTGGAGCCGGCCACCGTGGCCCAGCCGTAGGAGGCCGGGGCGGTTTCATGGACGATCAGCACGCCCAGCGCACCCTGGCGGGCGGCCTCTTCGTACTTGTAGGTCCAGCGGCCGTAGTAGGTCATGCCCTTGCCGTCGAAGTCGCCTTCGCCGGTTTCGAAGTCCGGGTCGTTGATCAGCACCACGGCGATCTTGCCCTTCAGGTCCACGTCCTTGAAGTCGTTCCAGTTGCGCTCCGGCGCGTTCACGCCGTAGCCCAGGAACACCAGCGGGGCGTTCTGGATGTCGACCTCGGAGGCGCCGTTCATGGCCGCGCGCACCGCGATTTCCTGGCCCTGGGTAAGCGCCTGCGGCTTGCCCTTGCTGGACAGCACCAGGTTCGGGGTGCCCACGATATCGCCCTTGAGCAGCGGCACGGCCTGGGTCCACAGGCGCTTGCCATCCTTCAGGTCGCCGCCCGGCTGCAAGCCGGCGGCCGCGAACTGCTTGCTGAGGAAGGCGATGGTTTTCGCTTCGCCGGCCGTGGCGGGCGAGCGGCCCTCATAGGCGTCGGAGGCCAGTTCCTTGACGTCGGCGGAGATCCGCGCGCCATCGAATTTCGGCGTCGCCGCCATCAGGGCGCTGGACACCGACAGTGCCAGCACGCTCAAAACCACTCGCTTCATCATTCTCTCCGGGACAGGGACATCATCTTTCGATCATACCCATTCCTGGAGAGCGCCGGCCGTGGGTCGCCGCACGACCAACGGTCGTGCGCTACCGGCAGTGCGGTCACCATCCGCGGTCCGGACACCATCCGCGGTTCGGGCGCCATCCGCGGTTCGGACGCCATCCGCGGTTCGGGCGCCATCCCCGGTTCGGACACAATCCGCGGTGCGGACGCCATCCCCGGTAGCTCACGACCGTTGGTCGTGAGCCCCCGACAAATTCACCAGTTCGGATCTTCCGCCGGTGCCGCCGCCTTCGGTGCCGCGGCGCGCGCCGGCTTCGGC
>NZ_JASCOP010000108.1:0-14190 GCF_029959395.1 Stenotrophomonas sp. PS02300 | reverse complement strand
GCCATCGCTCCCACATCAGAGCCTTCTGGGCGTCGCTGTAGTAGATCCTTGGCCTGCGCTCCATCTGCAACACTCCTGCTGCCGGTAAGCAGTCTTCAGTGTGTTGCGTCGACCGGTTGAATCCAAGCCGAAAAGGTCGCGACCAGGGTCTTGTCGGCCAGATACGCCGCCGAGCCGAAGCTCAGCATGGAATGCGGGCCGGGGATGGGGCCATCGGCCTCCACATCGGTACTGACGTAGATTTCAGGATTCGACATGGACCGAGTCTAGCGGGGTCAGCGCTGGGACGTAGGGCGGGAGCCCCTGTCCCGCAACGGTTCAGCCAAAATCCGAAAGCGCTCGGGGGCATCCCCGACAGAGGCCGGGCAGGCAGGGATGATAGAATTGGCCGTTCTGTCATCCCACCCAGATTTCCCGCAGGGCGGCCGGTGTATCCGCACCTCCAAGAGTGTGTAATCTCTCAGGCCTGCCCTCGGACAACGGAAGAGCAACCCTATGGCGCGCGGCATCAATAAAGTCATCCTGGTCGGCAACCTCGGCAACGACCCGGACGTGAAGTACACCCAAGGCGGCATGGCGATCACCCGCATCAGCCTGGCCACCACCAGCGTCCGCAAGGACAAGGATGGCAACCAGCAGGAGCGCACCGAATGGCACCGCGTGGTGTTCTTCGGCAAGCTCGGCGAAATTGCCGGCGAATACCTGCGCAAGGGCAGCTCGGTCTACGTCGAAGGCAGCCTGCGCTACGACAAGTACACCGGCCAGGATGGCGTGGAGAAGTACTCCACCGACATCATCGCCGACGAAATGCAGATGCTGGGTGGCCGCGGTGAAGGTGGCGGTGGCGGTGGCGGTGGCGGTGGCGGTGGCAATTACGGCGGCGGCGAACGTCCGCAGCGCCAGCAGGCCCCGCGCCAGGAATACGGCGGCGGTGGTGGTGGTGGTGGCGGTCAGCGCGGTGGCGGCAGCGGTGGCGGTGGCTATGGCCAGCAGCAGCGCCCGCAGCAGCCGCAGCAGTCGGCTCCGCCGATGGACGACTTCGCGGACGACGACATTCCGTTCTAGGACACCTATCCTCACGCTTTGTAGCTAATGGATCCAGGAAGCCCCTTCTACTAAGGGGCTTTTCTATTTTTTGCTCACTACTTTTGTAAAATAAAATGGTATAGTCATTCATATGTAGTAAATGTAGAAAAAGACCTTATGTCCTCGCTTGCGATGCGCGTGATGAATCAAGGTGAGCGCGTGCCACTTCTGCTGGACGATCAGGGGCTTCCTGTGTTCTACCCGACGCTCTTTGCGACGGCGCAGTTGCGCAACGCCGGAGCGGCCGTCAATACGATTCGAAACGCTCTCACGCACATCCAGGTGCTCCTTCGATGGGAGATGCAGGAAGGACGCAACCTCGTTGACGAGTTCACGGGTGGGACGTTCCTTTCGTTGCCAGACATCGTGTCGCTGCGCGATTTCGCGAAGCTGGACATGCGATATGTGGGCGCTAGAGAAGACACCGAAGTGCGCTCGGGCAACGTGGTGGCCTTTTCTGATGCACGGGTAGGCCCGACGGTGGCGCGTCCCTCGGTGACCCAGCGAGTGGCCTACAACCGCATGACGACGATCGCGGACTACCTGGAGTTCCTCGGCGGCGTCATCATCCAGCATCGCAACTCTGCGGAGTTTGCGCACGATTTGGCTGAGATGGGCAAGCGCATTCGAAAGCACCGCCCACGAGGGTCCAAGCACGGACTCATTCAGACGCCGGTCGAGAAGTCGCCTGATCCAGGGGTGGTCAAGCGGCTGCGGGAAGTCATCGCCATCGGGAGCGACGAGAACCCGTTCAGCGATCCGACGATCCAGCTGCGGAATGCGATCATCATCGAGTTGTATCGAGTCACCGGCATGCGAACGGGCGAACTGCTCAGCCTTTGGGTGGAGCAGTTTCATCTTGGGCACGAGCCAAGCGTCAGCGTTCGACGCAATCACGATGACGTGCACGATCCTCGCGCTTATCAGCCGACCAGCAAAACGAAAGAGCGCATTCTGCCGATCTCGGACGAGCTCGCAAAGCTGGTCCAGCACTACATCCTTGAAGTGCGTGCACGCATTCCTGGAGCGCGACGACATCCCTACGTTTTCGTATCGCACAAGGCCGGGAAGACCTTTGGGAGGCCGCTGTCGAAGAATGGCCTGTACCGAGTCATCGAGCGAGTCAGCGCGGTCTCGCCAGAACTGGCGGGCATACATCCTCATGCACTGCGCCATCACATGAATTACGCGCTGTCGCTAGCGATTGATCAACACAATGCAGCGTCGCGTTCCAATGACGCCGAGCAGATCATTAGGGAGGGTCGCGAGCAGGACATTCGTGCACACCTCAATGGACATCGCAACAAGGAGTCGGGCAAGGTCTATAACGAGCGTCATATCCGTGAACAGGCCGACAAGGCCATGCGACTGCTTGGCAGCGCACTTGCTCGCAATAACGATAAGAAGGTGGGTGATGAAGGCAAGCGCTAAGGCGAATGCAGCCGTACCAGAGACTGCTTCGCCGCGTATGGCTATATCGAAGGATGGCTATTCATTCGATCCGAAGGACATGCAGTGGAAGCTCAATAAGGATGTTCAAATCTCGCTTGGTGTCATAGATGACCTTGAGCCGGATTGTAGGCAGGGTGCCCGCCTCACCCTTCAGCGCTACGCAGAGGAGCAATCCGCCTCACATACCTACAACATGGCTGAGCGCATGAAGCGGTTCATTCGTGAAACGGGGTCTGCTGAAGTGTCTCCGGCTTCGCTCATGAACTGGAGAGCCTCACTCGGATTGGATGGGGAGTGGAATCTGGGGGGGCTCAAGGGGTTCTTGCTGGCATGGCTTGACTATGGGTTCGCTGGGATCTCCAAGGATGTGGTTGAACTACTTGAAGGTTGGCGTATCACCGGCAATGAAAAAGGCGCAGCTGTGGCAAACGGCTGCCCAGAAACGGGACCTTTCACGGATATTGAGCTGCAGTCCCTATTGGATTGGGCGAATCTCGCGGTGGTCCAGAAAACGATTGATTTCGAGGATTACGCCTATCTGTTGATGCTGGCAATGACTGCTCGGCGACCCATCCAGATCGCTGCGCTCAGAGGCAAGGATCTGGCTTTGCCGAAGGCAGGCGATAGCTTCTATACGCTAAATGTTCCACGCTCCAAGCAGCGAGGTGGCTCCTTCCGCGGTGAGTTTCGTTCACTTCCAATCCCGAACGATCTTGGCGTTGTGTTGCAGCAACAGCACAGGGGCTCAGTCAAACT
Organism: Stenotrophomonas sp. PS02300; assembly: GCF_029959395.1. Classification (NCBI taxonomy): domain Bacteria; kingdom Pseudomonadati; phylum Pseudomonadota; class Gammaproteobacteria; order Lysobacterales; family Lysobacteraceae; genus Stenotrophomonas; species Stenotrophomonas sp. PS02300. The sequence continues at coordinate 10,896 of NZ_JASCOP010000108.1, read as the reverse complement.
TGTCGAGAGTCGAGTGGGATATACGTTGCACGCATCGCTGCGGGATGAAATTCCGATCTTCATCAATGCATCCAAGGCGTACACACTTCGACGCAACACCGATGGTTTCGCGCTTAAAGAGTTGCTTCTTGGAGGTACGCCTGATCTTTTGCACGCGACGACGACATCATTTAGTCAGGCGCTACAGCGCGTCGCACAAGCGTGCACAGCGCGCTCGGAGCGGACTGGCGAATATCTCCGCCTCACAGCCACGAGATTCCGCTACACACGAGGTACGAAACTTCGGAGGGAAGGATTCGGGGCATACGTGATCGCAGAGTTGTTGGACCAATCCGACATCCAGCAGGTCAAGGTCTATACCGAGAATACGGCCCAAGAGGCGGTGTTCATCGACCGGATAGTGGGCCCCGCCCTTGCGCCATTTGCACAAGCTTGTCTAGGAACGCTGGTTCGCAGCGAACGTGACGCGATACGCGGCGACGACCCTACCAGTCGTGTGTCGAATGATCGGCAGAACGCCGTGGGGACATGCGGAAACTTTGGCTTCTGCGCCAGTGGATATCGCGCTTGCTATACATGCGTGCACTTCCAGCCCTGGCTCGACGCTCCACATTCGGAAGTGCTCGAGGATCTTTACGCTGAGAAACTCAGGGTGAAGGAGGCTGGATGTGCGGAGGTGGTGGTCAACGCCAATGATCTCCTGATACTTGCTGTGGAAGACTGCGTCTCGAAGTGCGCTGCCATGCGTCAACAACTGGCTGGCGCATCGTGCCTCGCTGAGGTGGCCGATGGCTGATGTCGTCCTCTTTGTACCGCGTGACGCACGATTTGCCAGCGAAAATTTGGCTGAGTTCATACGGCTTGCACGTGAAGATCTAACCGCATTCGGTGGGCGAGACGGTTGGGAAGAGCACAAGTGGAGGCTTGGAAAGACATCAGTTGTATTTGCCACGAAGACGAAGGAATTAACGAGCCATCGTTTCACCCCGATGGCAGAGCCGTTCATCCAATTCGCCAAGGCATACGTTCGTTATACGTACAGTCACAAGCCCGTTAAGAACATTGACTATCCGCTTCGAGCATTGCGTTGCATTGAAGCGGCTCTTCTTGAGTCCCGCGGAGGTGCCGACGTCAGCGGCCTGAACGGGGCTGTGATGGATGTGGCGGCTGCCAAGTGTCGGGAGTTCTACAAGAGCGACGACGAGAGATGCCAGACGGGGCGTCAGATGGCTCGCATTGTCGAATTCCTTCGGGAGAAAAAGATTGTCCCTTCCTTGCAGCAGTGGAAGTCGCCGTTCCCGAAGCCGAAGATACTGACCGAAGACATCGGAGGCGCGGGGAAAGCACACCGTGCAGCGAAGCTGCCGTCCAACGAGGCAATGTTCGCTTTGGCTGAAATGTTTGCAGCCGCCGATGATGTCGAGACTCAATATTTTTCCTCTATCGCCACGCTTTTGATGGTTGCACCGTCGCGAATTTCTGAGGTGCTCGCGCTTCCAGTTGACTGCATTCAGTGGGATACCGACGAATATGGAGCGCCGCAAATGTGCCTGCGATGGCGGGCAGCGAAGGGCAAGGGAGCCACGAAGAAGTGGGTGCCTTCGGTGATGCAGGATGTTGTCATCGAAGCCGTGCGTCGGCTGACCCAAATCGGCGCTCCCGCTCGTGCGGCTGCCCGCTTCGCTCATGATCACCCTGGAAGATTTATGGATCATCCGGGCTGTGTGGTGACGGTGGGCGATGCCGCCGATCGTCTGCTGATGCCGAATGAAGTGGCAGCTGCTCTAGGGCTTCGGGTTCACAGAAAAACGTACCGTACTGACGGCACGCCCACTTGGTCGCAGGTGGTTGGGGACAAGCGGTTGAAAAAGCTCCTTGATCGGGGTGACATCTCCTACAAGGATCTGGCCGCCTACGTTTTTGAAGGGTGCGCCGGGCCGGATTGGCCATTCATTGATGACAGCAGGACAGTGAAGATCTGGGATGCCCTCTGCCTGCACCGCGTGAACGAGTTCCATCGCGAACATGAAGTCAAGCGGTTCTCATGGGCAATCGCCACATCAACGATGGTGAATGATCGCCTGGGCGGGAGTTCGGATCTCTCGCTCTTCGAGAAGAAGGGCTATCGGAACTCAGATGGAAGTCCAATCAAGCTCACGACTCATCAGCCCCGTCATTGGCTCAATACCCTGAGTCAGCGGGGCGGTATGGACGAGATGACGTTGGCTCAGTGGTCGGGCCGCGCCCGTGTTGCCGACAACGCGCACTACGATCATCGTTCGCCAGAGGAGCGCATGAGAGAGGTGCGAGACATCCTCAAGGTGGAACATAAGTCGCTACTTGAACGATTCCAGAGCCGTCAACCGGTCACTTATCAAGAGCTTGGGGTAGATCGCCTGGGGACCGCCAAAGCTACGCTCTACGGGATGTGCGTTCACGATTACGCGATGAGTCCCTGCCAAAAACAGCGTGAATGCATGACTTGCAAGGAGCATGTATGCATCAAGGGGGATCACGTGACATTGGATCGAATCCTGCTTCTGGAGGCGCAAACCAAAGCGCTTCTTGATCGGGCCCTCGAGGCTCGCGAAGCTGGGGGCTTCGGCGCAGACCGATGGGTGGACAACCATAAATGGAAGTTGGCACATGTGCAGGCGATGCGCATGACGTTGGAGCATGATGGCGTGCCCGATGGCACTGTCTTGCGCATTCCAGATGGTCACGATCCTTCGCCAGTGCGGCGAGCGCTGATTGAACTAGGCGTAGTCCTGCCCGATGCTCTGGCTCTGCATCCTCGCGTAATTCCCTTGGCACTCGCATAAAGCCATGCCGAAGAAGATTGTCACGAAATCGACCCTACCCAAGATCCTGCGGGTATTGGATCAATGGGAAGGCAAGTTGACCTGGGATGCTTACTGCGATCGAGTTGCCCAAGCGCTTGGCATCGATTCCGTGAGCCGCCATGCGTTGCTCAATTATCCTGCAATCAAGGAACACTACCGGCGTCGGCAGCAGGAGCTGAGAGAGGTTAGGGATCAACGGCCAAGAGACTTCACGATGGAAGTTGCAAATCGGCGGATCGCGGATCTTGAGGCGCAGGTGAGCCGGCTTGAAGCCACCAACACGTTGCTGCTTGATCAATTTCGGCGGTGGCAATACAACGCGTACGCCAACAACGTGCGGATGGATAGCTTGAATTTGGATAAACCACTGCCTGCGGTTGATCGGTCAGGACATGGGGCGAAAGGGAAGAGTAGGTAGATTTTCGAATTGCATCGAGCATCGGCAAGCGGTCGAACAGTTGGCAGATCTTGATGCAGCAGGGAGCGAGGATGTCTCACTTGAGCGTTGTTGTCTCAGTTTTTGAGACTCACGTGGAGTAGCTTCGGGTCACTGGAGTGTGGGATGCGATGGATGAACCTGATTCAAGCTTACTGGCCGGCTATCGCTGCAATGGCGTTCTCGTTGCTGGCCGTAGGAGTGATATCTACCTTGCGGCACAGTTCATTTGGTACGGAGTTGATGGCTAGTTGTTGGCGCGCACTTAAAACTGACCCAGGCTGCGCGTTGAACTTTGACCCACCCGGTGTACGGGGCTGAGGGTATCAGTTGGTGGTCTGGGTGGTGGCCTCCTTTGCCCTGATTCTGGCTTTGGTCTTGTTGGCGGCGGTGCTGTTGCGCAGCCGCCAGGAGTCGTTGCCGGTCTCCAGGATGTGGCAGTGGTGGGTGATGCGATCCAGCAGCGCGGTGGTCATCTTGGCGTCGCCGAACACCTGACCCCATTCGGAGAAGGCCAAGTTGGTGGTGATGGCGAGGCTGGTGCGCTCGTAGAGCTTGCTGATCAGGTGGAACAGCAGCGCGCCGCCTGAGGGGGTGAACGGCAGGTAGCCCAGTTCATCGAGGATGACCAGGTCGGCATAGGTCAGGCGCAGGGCGATCTGCCCGGCCTTGCCCTGGGCCTGTTCCTTCTCCAGCGCATTGACCAGTTCGATGGTGGAGAAGAAGCGCACGCGCAGGCGATGCTGGCGCACGGCCTGGATGCCGATGGCGGTGGCCAGGTGGGTCTTGCCGGTGCCCGGTCCTGACCTGCCCCCAGTAGCCGTACCACGAGTTACTGGGAGAGCCCGGGGTTGAAGGGTACTTTGGGTTGGTGGGTTTGGGTGCGGTGGTTGGCAGCGAACTGGGCGGGTGGAATGCGTCCGCAGCTGCTGTGCGGCCTGACCTCGTTGTAGTCCCGCCGCCACTCGGTAATGACGTCTCGAGCCTGGGCAAGCGAAGTGAACCAGTGCTCGTTCAAGCACTCGTCGCGGAACTTGCCGTTGAAGCTTTCGATGTAGCCGTTCTGCATGGGCCGGCCTGGCTCGATCAGCAGGTGCTGGATCGCGTGCTGCTGCGTCCAGGCAATGAAGGCCCGACTGGTGAACTCCGGACCGTTATCCGTACGTACCGCTCGTGGATAACCGCGGAACCGCGCAGCCTGATCCAGCACGCGCACGACGTACGCGCCGCTGATGCCATGGTCGACCGTGATGTCGACGCATTCGTGGGTAAAGTCGTCGGCGACCGTCAGGCACTTCAGGCGGCGCCCGTTGGCCAGCGCGTCGCTGACGAAGTCCATGCTCCACACCGCATTGGGCGCCGTTGCCGACGACAGCGGCTGGCGCTCGCTGGGCGGCCTGCGGACCTTCTTGCGGCGACGCACGGCCAGGTTCGCCTCGCGATACAGGCGATAGATCTTCTTGTGGTTCACAGCCGGGTACTCCGGACGCAGCAGGTCGTGCAGGCGGCGATAGCCGAACCTGCGGCGGACCTGCGCCAGCTCGATGATCCGCGCCGACAGCGCCTGCGTCGCAGGCGCCTGTTCGGGCGGGTGGCGGAAGGCATCGCGGGACAGCCCCGCAAGGCGGCAGGCCCGTCGTTCGCTCACTGCCGTGGCATCGAGCATGCGACGGACCGCCTCGCGCTTGCGTTGCGGGGCTAGCGTTTTACCCCGAAGCCCACCTTCAACGCTTCAATGTCCAGATGCGCCTCAGCCAGCAATCGCTTGAGCCGTGCGTTCTCGGACTCGAGCTCCTTCAGGCGCTTGGCGTCCTCCGCTTCCATGCCGCCGTACTTGGCGCGCCAGGCGTAGAAGCTGGCCGGGCTGAAGCCGTGCTGCCGACCAAGCTCCGATACCGCCATGCCGGCTTCGGCCTGCTTGATAAAGCCGATGATCTGTTCCGTGGTGAAGCGACTCTTGCGCATGTCCGTCCTCTCTCGGTGACGGACTCTACCTAGCTTCGAGTGGTACGGCTCAGTGGGGGCAGGTCAGTCCACCGACAAGGACGACGTTCTCGGGGGTGTGGATGAAGTCACCCTGGTGGAGTCGTTCGACCAGTGCGCGATCAACGGGACTGGCCGCGAAGTCGAACCCGAGCAGGTCACGATGGACGGGGAAACGTGCGGCCTTCATCTGGTTGGCCTGGGCACGAACCTGCCGTTCGGCGGACTCGGCCTGCAGCAGTTCGGCCATCCAGTGTTCGGGCTCCATGGTGTGCAGGCGCATCTTGGCCAGCAGTTCGGGCCACTGGCTGGCCATGCCGTGCAGCTTGAGCTGCTGCATGCGCAGCGGCAGGTCAGGCGTCGACATGATCTGCCTCCCGCAGGGCGTCGTAGCGGGCCGGATCGGACACCGGCGGATGACGCAGCGTCACTCGCGAGGCGACCGTCTCGATCGTGCGGTCCGGATGCTGCAATCGCCCCAGCACGTTGAGCACGTGGTCGGCGCGCACCAGGCCGGACTCGAGTGCCAGTTCCACCGCCACCAGTACCGCTTCGAGCCCGTGCACGGGTACGGCGGCCAGCACCTGGGCCATGGCGCGGTCGCCGTGAGGCTGGCGCAGCAACACCTGCTGCAGCTTGCGCAGCGGATCGGGCATGGACAGGAACGGCGCGCCGTCACGCAGTGCCCCCGGCTTGCGCTGGACCAGGGCGATGTAGTGCTGCCAGTCGTAGTGGACCCGATCACGCTCGAAGCTGCGCCGGTGGCGGGCGACCTCGGCCTCGCCGACCACCACGGCCAGTTCGAAGGGATACACGCGCAGGCTGGCGACGGCGTGGGCGTGTTCGCACGGCACGCTGTAGCGGTTGCGCTGGAAGCTGACCAGCGCGGTCGAACTGACCCGCACCGGCCGCTCGATGTAGCCGTCGAAGGGCGCGGGCATCGGCATCAGGTGGGGCTGTTCGTCCTCCAGAGCTTCGGCCACGGTGATGTCGGAGGCATCCGGATGCGCCTGCATCGGCCAAGCGGCGCGGCACTCGCTGGCGAGCCAGGCGTTGAGGGTGTCCAGATCTGGCCAGTGGCGGGCCCCGGCCTCGATCCAGATCTGTCGGCGCCGGTCCTGCACGTTCTTCTCGACCCGCCCCTTCTCCCAACCCGCGGCGCGGTTGCAGAACTCCGCGGCGAACAGGTAGTGGCTGGTCATGGCGTGGAAGCGGGCGTTGACCCGCCGTTCCCGGTGCTGGCCGATCCCGTCCACCGCCGTCTTCATGTTGTCGTAGATGCCGCGGCGCGGCACGCCACCGAAGGCGGTAAACGCCTGGGTATGAGCATCGAACAGCATCTCGTGGCTCTGGGTGGGATAGGCCACCAACCAGAAGGCGCGGCTGCAGGCCAGCTTCACGTGGGCGAGATCCAGCGGCATCTTGGCGTGGCTGCCGACGAAGGCGTACTCGCGGCTCCAGTCGAACTGGAAGGCTTCACCCGGAGGAAAGTGCAACGGCACGAAGGCCGGGCGGCGGCTGGCGCCGCCGGCCGCCTTCCACTGGCGGATGAAGGCCGTCACCCGGGTGTAGGTGCCCGGATAGCCGATCGCCTGCAACTGCGAGAACAGCACCTTGGCGGTGCGTTGTTCCCGCCGGGGACGATGGCTGTCGGCACGCAGCCACGTCTCCAACTGGGACCGGTAGGGATCGAGCCGGGAGGGCGAGGCTCGCCTGGGATAGACCGGCTCGGACTGGCCGCTGCGCAGCCATCGCCGGATGGTATTGCGGGATAGGCCCGTGCGCTTGGCGATCTCGCGCAGCGGCAGGCCATCGCGGAAATGCATCCGCCGGATCTTGGCCAACATGACCATGGTGATCACTCCTGAAATCCCCCGAGCAAAAGATGCTCAGGATGTGGGCTTCAGGTGGGTCAGTTTTACCCGCGCATCACCGCCGAAAGTGGGTCAGTTCTGGATGCGCGCCAACACCAAGACGGGCCGATCGGCTCTGGCACTGTCGCGGGAGCTGGGGATCGGCTACGACGCGGCCTGGCTGCTCAAGCACAAGCTGATGCAGGCCATGGTCGAGCGTGAAGGCAGGCGCCAGTTGGCCGGCTGGGTCCAACTGGACGATGCCTATTTCGGCGGCGAGCGCCGGGGTGGGCCACGTGGCCGCGGTGCCGACGGGAAGCAGGCGTTCGTGGCCGCCGTGCAGTGCTCCGAGGAGGGCCATCCGGAAGTGATGCGGCTGGATGTCGTCAAGGGATTCAGCGCCGATGAGATCGGCGCCTGGGCCACGCGCCACCTGGCCCCCGATACCGTCGTCGTATCCGATGCCCTGGCAGGGTTCAATGCGGTGGGCGAGGTGGCCGGCACCAGCCATCGCCGGCTGCGGACGGGCAGCGGTGGGCACAAGTGCGACCATCCGGCACTGCGCTGGGTCAACGTCATGCTGGGCAACGTGAAGACCGCTCTGCGCGGCACCTACCATGGACCCCGGCGCAAGTACGCCCAACGCTACCTGGGCGAGTTCTGCTATCGGTTCAACCGACGGTTCGAACTGCATCGGCTGGTTGCACGATTGACCTACGTGCTGCTCCGTACGCCGCCGCTGCCCTATCGGATGGCAACCGTGGATGCGATAGCCGGGTAATCAGGAACAAAAAAGCCACGTTGAATCCAGACTCCAAGGCATTGCCGCATCATAGCGGCAGCAGAACCGGCACGAGAAGGACCGTCACCACCAGGGCGATCATCGCCAGCGGCACGCCGATCTTCACGAAATCGACGAAGCGATAGTTTCCCGGCCCCACGACCAGCATGTTCACCGGCGATGAAACGGGAGTCATGAAGGCCGTCGACGCGGCAAGCGCCACGGTCATGGCGAAGGGATAGGGCGAAGCCTCCAGCCCCGCCGCAAGGGCAAGCGCGACCGGCGCCATCAGCACGGCGGTCGCGGTGTTGGAGATGAACATGCCCAGAAGGGCGGTGACGAAGAACAGAACAGCCAACACGGCACGCGGAGAACCGGACCCTACCGTCGATAACAGCCAATCGGCCGCCAGATCGATCCCGCCCACTTCCTGCAGCGCAATCGAGAAGGGCAGCATGCCGACGATCAGAACCAGCGTCTGCCAATGGATCGAACGGTAGGCGCCGTTCATGCCGACGCAGCCGGCAAGGCCGAAAAGCAGGCAGCCGATCAGCGCCGCCAGAACATTGGGCACGATGCCGCTGGCCATCATGAAGACCGTCAGGAGCAGGATCGCCACCGCAAATGGCGCGCGCGACCGGACGGGCGCTACATCGTCGCTCTCGACAGGCAGGTTCAGCAGGATCAGCCGGTCCGGCGAGCGCGGCAGACGCTCTATCGCGCGCCAGGGGCCGATGACAAGGAGTATATCCCCGGCGCGGAACCTCACTTCCGTCACCGGCTCTTCCAGCGCCTTGCGTTCGCGCCTGACCCCGACGACCGTCACATCGTGAAGCGATCGGACATCGGCCTCCGCCACGGTTTTGCCCACCAGCCTCGAATCCGGAGAAAGCAGCACTTCGGCCATGCCGATCTCCTGACTGCGATCCCCGAAATAATTGGCGGCCAGTTCCATCGGGTGCAGCCTGAAGCTGCGAGCCACTTTCCCGATATCGAGATCGCGCCCGCACGCATCGATCATCAATATGTCCCCGGCCTCCAGCTGGCTGTGGGCGTGCGGGCGCAGAAGCTGGCGGGAAAAGCGCCTCTCACGCTCGATGGCGATGATATTGATCCCGGCGCTGCCGCGCAGGTCGAGCGTGGCGAGCGGCCGTCCGATCAGGGAAGAATAGGGATCCACCGCAAAGCGGTATTCGCGGCCCTCCAGTCCGTATTTCTCTATGAAATCGCGAAGGGTGGGGCGTTCCGGCCCCTGCTCCGCTTCCGGCACGCCGGCGAGGAAACGGCGCGCGGCGAGCATATAGATGATGGCCAGGACAAGCAGCGGAAGGCCGAAAGGCGTGAAGGCGAAGAAGCTGAATCCCTCATAGCCATGCCGCTCGAGCTCGGCATGGACCACGAGATTGGGCGCCGTGGCGACCAGTGTCATCATGCCGCTGAGCAATGCCGCGACCGACAGCGGCATCATCAGCCGGCTGGCGGGAATGCGGGCGTTGCGCGCGATCCGCAGGACTATGGGGATGAAAATGGCGACCACGCCGGTCGAGCTCATGAACGAGCCGATGCCCGCCACGACGATCATCAGCAGCACGATCAGCCGGGCCTCGCTGCGGCCGGCCTTGCTGACAAGCCAGTCCCCCAGCATCTGCGCCACGCCCGTCCGGACCAGCGCCTCGCCCACAACGAAAAGCGCGGCGATGAGGATGATGTTGGGATCCGCGAAGCCGGCGAATGCCTGCTCGACGGTGATGACCCCGGAAAGCGGCAGCGCCACGATCATCATCAACGCAACGGCATCCATTCGCGGACGGCCGATCGCGAACATGACAATGGCGGAAATCAGCAGGGCGAGGACAAGGGCCAGGTCGGACATCGTCCCAGCCTAGTGCATTTTTTGCAGTCAGGGGAATCCGCGCGCCGCAAAGAGGTCCGGCGGCCGCCTGTTCGGGGGTGACTTGCCTACTCCGGTTTCCGGCTGGCGGGCTGCCGCAGGCGCAGGATATTATCCAATACGGAAGGATGCAGCGGCCGGGCGAACTGGCAGCCGACCACGAATTCATCCACCCACACGACCTTCGCCTGCTGGGGCTCCAGCTGCGGCAACCTTATCCAGCAGGTGTCCCCGATACGGAGCGCCTGGATCGCGGCAATACGCACGCCATGCGTGGAAATGTCGAGGATCTGGACATTGGTGCGGACGTTCCCCTTGCGGAACTGCACAGTCGCATTCAGCGGCCGCCGCTCGGCAAGGCGAGAAATCTTGCCCAACCTCCTGCTTCCAGACCTGCTGCAGGCGCATTGGCCGGACTTTCTCGCGCGCCGTGAGGTAGAAGACCGCCCGCTGCCCGAGTATGTGCGCGAGGAGTTCGAGACCTACCTGCGCTGCGGCGTGCTCGAGCACGGCTTCCTGCGCGTGGTCTGCGAGCACTGTCGTGCCGAGAGGCTGGTGGCGTATTCCTGCAAGAAGCGCGGCTTCTGCCCCAGCTGCGGCGCGCGGCGCATGGCCGAGTCGGCGCGGCATCTGGTGGACGAGGTGTTCGGCCCGCGGCCGGTGCGGCAATGGGTGCTGAGCTTTCCGTACCCCTTGCGTTTCCTGTTCGCCAGCAAGCCAGAAGCCATTGGCCCGGTGCTGGGCATCGTGCAGCGCGTGATCGCCGGTTGGCTTGCCGATCAGGCCGGCGTGCCGCGGGATACGGCGCAATGCGGCGTGGTGACCCTGATCCAGCGCTTCGGCAGCGCGCTGAACCTGAATGTTCACTTCCACATGCTGTGGCTCGACGGCGTGTACGACGCGAACGTCGAGCCCCCGCGGCGCAAGCCGCGCCTGCGCCGCGCCCGTGCCCCCACCTCTGCGCAACTGACGCAGGTCGCCAACACCATCGCGCATCGCGTGTGCCGGCACCTGTCGCGCCGCGGCTGGCTCGAAGGCGAAGACGAATCCGTGTTCCTGTCCGACAGCGCGGGTAGCGACGACGGCATGGATGGGCTGCGGATGAGTTC
>NZ_JASCOP010000107.1:0-14348 GCF_029959395.1 Stenotrophomonas sp. PS02300 | reverse complement strand
CCCACTCCCCCCCCCCGCCCCCCCAACAAAACCCCCCCCCGGCGGGGGCGCGCCCCCCCCCTTCTGGGGTACCTCAGGCGCTGCTTATTAGCTCAGCTCGCCCTTCGCGTCCAGGTAGCGCTCTGCGTCCAGCGCGGCCATGCAGCCGAAGCCGGCCGAGGTGATGGCCTGGCGGTAGTGCTGGTCGGCCACGTCGCCGGCGGCGAACACGCCTTCCACCGAGGTCTGGGTGGCGTTGCCGCCCAGGCCCGAGCGGATGTCCAGGTAGCCGTTGTTCATGGTCAGCTGGCCGTCGAACAGGCTGGTGTTGGGGTGGTGGCCGATGGCCACGAAGAAGCCGTGGGCGTCGATGTCGCGGGTGCTGCCGTCCAGGGTGGACTTCACGCGCACGCCGGTGACGCCGGCTTCATTGCCCAGCACTTCGTCCACCTGGTGGTGCCACACGGTTTCGATCTTGCCCGAGGCGACCTTGGCGAACAGCTTGTCCTGCATGATCTTTTCCGCCTTCAGGGTGTCGCGGCGGTGGACCAGGTAGACCTTGCGGGCGATGTTGGACAGGTACAGCGCTTCTTCCACGGCGGTGTTGCCGCCGCCCACCACGACCACGTCCTGGTCACGGTAGAAGAAGCCGTCGCAGGTGGCGCAGGCCGACACGCCGCGGCCCTTGAAGGCCTCTTCGGTCGGAATGCCCAGGTACTTGGCGGTGGCGCCGGTGGCGATGATCAGCGCATCACAGGTGTATTCGGCGCTGTCGCCGATCAGCTTGAACGGGCGCTGGGTCACATCGGCGGTGTGGATGTGGTCGAAGATCACTTCGGTCTCGAAGCGCTCGGCGTGGGCCTGCATGCGCGCCATCAGGTCCGGGCCCATCAGGCCGTGGGCGTCGCCCGGCCAGTTGTCCACCTCGGTGGTGGTCATGAGCTGGCCGCCCTGCTGCAGGCCGGTGATCACCACCGGGTTCAGGTTGGCGCGGGCGGCGTAGACCGCTGCCGTCCAGCCGGCCGGGCCGGAACCGAGGATGACGAGCTTCTGGTGGCGGGAAGGCTTGGAATTGCTCATGTAGACTCGCAAAGAGATGATGGGGCGGGGCGCTGGCGGAGGATTGCCCGGCGTCCAAGACAGGTCATAGAGTGGCGGCAGGGGTCGCCCGATTCAAGGCGAGCGGTGGAACGGCGCAACCCAGCCGGTGGTGGTTGGCGTGCCGTCAGTCGTTTATTATCAAGCACTAACAGTGCATTCCCAAGGTCTGGTCTAAGGTGGCGAAACAGGTCCCGGAACGATCCAAGTCTCCCGACGGCAAAGCGGCGTCGCGCCGTGCTGCGGCTGCGGCGCCGGTCGAAAATCCACGTCGGCAGCGCCTGTGGCGCGACCTCGGCCTGATCGCGATCGCGCCGGCGCTGCTGTATCTGGTCGCCAGCCTGTTCACCTATTCGGCGAGCGATCCAGGCTGGTCGCACACCGGCAGCGTGGTGGCGCCCATCCACAACATGGGCGGGCGGGTAGGCGCCTGGGTGGCCGACGTACTGCTGCAGCTGTTCGGCTACATGGCCTTCCTGCTGCCGGTGGTACTGGGCGCGCTGGCGTGGTTTGCCATGTTCGGGCTCAAGCGTGAGAGCAAGGGCGAACACGACCTGGACCCCGCACTGCGGCTGGTCGGGCTGGTCGGCTTCCTGATTGCCGGCACCGGCTTCCTGCACCTGCGGCTGTTCAGTGGCGATGTGGGCCATGCCGGCGGCATCCTCGGCCGGCTGGTGGGCAATTCGCTCAGTGCCGGGTTCGGCGCGCTGGGCGCGAACCTGTTCGTGCTGGTGCTGCTGCTGGCCTCGATCACCCTGGCCACCGGCATTTCGTGGTTCGTGGTGATGGAGAAGATCGGCCGGGCGGTGCTGGCGCTGCCGCCGCTGCTCAGCAAGAAGAAGGAACAGGCCACCGAATGGCAGCAGACCCGCGCCATGCGCGAGGAACGCCAGGAAGTGCGCAAGGTGGACGCGGAAGTCCGCGCCAAGCGCGAGCCGGTCAAGATCGAACCGCGCCCGGAGCCGGTGCTGGAAAAGAGCGACCGGGCCAAGCGCGAAACCCAGATTCCGATGTTCCGCGGCGTCAATGGCGATGGCTCGGACCTGCCGCCGCTGGCGCTGCTGGATGATCCCAAACCGCAGCCCAAGGGCTACGACGAAGAGACGCTGGAAACGCTGTCGCGCCAGATCGAGTTCAAGCTCAAGGACTTCCGCATCGATGCGCAGGTCGTCGGCGCGTACCCGGGCCCGGTGATCACCCGTTTCGAGATCGAGCCGGCGCCGGGCATCAAGGTCAGCCAGATCAGCTCGCTGGACAAGGACATCGCCCGCGGCCTGTCGGTCAAGTCGGTGCGCGTGGTGGACGTGATTCCGGGCAAGTCGGTGGTGGGTCTTGAGATCCCCAACGTCACCCGCGAAATGATCTACCTGTCCGAACTGCTGCGCTCCAAGGAGTACGACAAGTCGGCCAGCCCGCTCACCCTTGCGCTGGGCAAGGACATCGCCGGCCGCCCGACCGTGGCCGACCTGGCGCGCATGCCGCACCTGCTGGTGGCCGGTACCACCGGCTCGGGCAAGTCGGTGGCGGTCAACGCCATGGTACTCAGCCTGCTGTACAAGGCCTCGCCGAAAGACCTGCGGATGCTGATGATCGACCCGAAGATGCTCGAGCTGAGCGTCTACCAGGGCATCCCGCACCTGCTGGCGCCGGTGGTTACCGACATGAAGGAAGCCGCCAACGGCCTGCGCTGGTGCGTGGCTGAAATGGAGCGGCGCTACAAGCTGATGAGCGCGGTCGGCGTGCGCAACCTGGCCGGCTTCAACAAGAAGGTGAAGGACGCCGAAGACGCCGGCCAGCCGCTGATGGACCCGCTGTTCAAGCCGAACCCGGAGCTGGGCGAAGCCCCGCGTCCGCTGGAAACGCTGCCGTTCATCGTCATCTTCATCGACGAATTCGCCGACATGATGATGATCGTCGGCAAGAAGGTCGAAGAACTGATCGCGCGCCTGGCGCAGAAGGCGCGTGCGGCCGGCATCCACCTGATCCTGGCCACCCAGCGTCCGTCGGTGGATGTGATCACCGGCCTGATCAAGGCCAACATCCCGACCCGCATCGGTTTCCAGGTCAGTTCCAAGATCGATTCGCGCACCATCCTGGACCAGTCCGGCGCCGAAACGCTGCTGGGCCACGGCGACATGCTGTACCTGCCGCCCGGCACCGCGTTGCCCGACCGTGTACACGGTGCGTTCGTTTCCGACGAGGAAGTGCACCGCGTGGTGGAGCACCTCAAGGCCAGCGGCCCGGCCGACTACATCAGCGGCGTGCTCGACGAAGTGCAGATGATGGGCGATGGCGTGGTGGTCGGCGCCGGTGGCCTGCCCGAGAGCAGTGGCGGGGCAGGGGACGAATCGGACCCGTTGTACGACGAAGCGGTGCGGATCGTGACCGAAACCCGGCGCGCCTCGATTTCCGGCGTGCAGCGCCGGCTGAAGATCGGCTACAACCGCGCCGCGCGCCTGATCGAAGCCATGGAGATGGCCGGCGTGGTCACCCCACCCGAACACAATGGCGACCGCAGCGTCCTTGCGCCGCCCCCGCCGAAATAACGCCGGAACCGCAATGATCCGCATGACATGGATGACCGCGTGCGCGCTGGCGTTGGCGCCTTTGCTGGTGTCGGCCCAGGCGGTCGCCCCGGCCCAGGTGCCGGCGCCTGCAATGGCGCCGGCACCGGCACCGGCCCCGCCGGCCGCCGCCAGCGATACCCAGGCCAGCAACAACTTCAGCTTCGTCAGCTACCGCGCCGATTACGTGGTGCGGCCTGATGCCGGCAACGTGCAGACCGAGTCCTATGACATCCTGCTCAAGACCAAGGCGGCGGTGGAACAGTTCAGCCAGGTGCGGCTGAGCTACAGCGAGAAGATGGAAACGCTGGAGGTGCTGTCGGCCTACACCCTGACCGCCGACGGCCAGCGCCGCGACGTGCCGGCCGACCGCATCTACACCCAGGAAAGCTACTCCAGCGCCGCGGCGGCCATGTACGCCGACCGCAAGGTGCGGGTGGTGGTGTTCCCCAACCTGGCGCCGGGCACCCGGGTGGTCTACCAGACCCGCCGCACCCAGAACCTGCCGTACTTCCCGGGCTACTTCAGCCTGTGGGAAACCTTCAGCGGGTTTTCCCAGTACGACGATGCGCAGGTCACCCTGAGCGCGCCGGCCTCCCTGCCGATGTATGTGCAGCAGCGGGGCGTGCAGGGCAGCCAGAAACCCGTGATCCGGAACGGGCAGGCGACGTGGGCCTGGCGCTACCGCCGCCCGGACCCGATGCCGGTGCAGATCTGGACCGCCGCGCCGTGGGAATTCAGTCCGACCATCATGGCCAGCACGTACCGCGACTGGGCGCAGGTGGCGCAGGCCTACCAGCTCAAGGGCGGCGAGGCGGCACGGGTGACCCCGGGCATCCAGGCGCTGGCCGACGAGGTCACCCGCGGCATCGTGGACCGCCGTGAGCAGGCCGCCGCACTGTACCGCTGGGTGTCGCAGAACATCCGCTACGTGGCGGTGTACCTGGGCAACGGCGGGCTGGAGCCGAACCCGGCGCAGAGCATCCTCGACAACCACTACGGCGACTGCAAGGACCATGTGGTGATCCTGGAGGCGCTGCTGGCCGCGCGCGGCATCGACAGCACCCCGGTGTTGATCGGCGCCGGCGGCGGCCCGACCCTGCCGGACATTCCGCTGCTGGGTCGCTTCAACCACGCCATCACCTACATTCCCGAGTTCGACCTGTACCTGGATTCGACCAGCGCGTATGCGCGCTTCGGCCAGCTGCCCGACGGCGACCTGGGCGCGCCGGTGTTGCATACCCGGCAGGCCAGAGTGGCGCGCACGCCGGCCAACGATGCCGCACGCAATGGCAGCGGGTTCGAGGTCACGTTCCAGTTCGACAAGGACGGCAACCTGCAGGGGCAGACGAACCCCCAGCCGCGCGAAGTGGGCGAGATCGGCATGCGTGGCTCGTTCGCCCGGCTCAACGCGCAGAACCGGGCGCGTGTGGAGGAATCCATCATGGCCTCGTCCGGCTTCGATGGCAGTGGCACGCTGACCCTGCTGGGCGACCCGCAGGACCTGACCCGGCCGTTCAACTACCGCTACGACTTCCACGCACGCGATTACGTCGATTTCGGCGTGGTCGGTGGCATGGTGCTGCCGGACCCGCCCGGGGGTGAGTCGTTCCGTGACATCTACGCCACCACCTCGGCGCCGGACAATGCCACCCCGTTCTACTGCAACGACAACCTGCGCGAGGAAACCTACCGTCTGGCGTTCCCGGCGGGCGTGCCGATCGTGGCGATGCCGCGCAACCAGCAGTTCCGTAATGCCGCCGGCGAGTACACGCTGCAGTGGACCCGCGAGGGCCAGGCCATCGTTGCCCGCCACCGCCTGCACCAGAACGCGGTGCGCGGGGCGGATGCGCTGTGCCAGCCGGGCGACTATGCTGCCTTCCGCGAGCTGTACCAGCAGGTGCGGCGCGGCTTCCGCGGGCAGGTGGTCTACGGCGACCTGCGCACGGTGCAGTCCGTTCCCTGATCCCCCATTCAGGATGATTTCGGCACACTGCCGGCCATCCTTCCTACGTTCATTGGATACCCGTATGCAGAGCACCTTCCGCCGCTGTCTCGTCGCCGCCACGCTGGTCTGCGCCAGTGTCGGGTCGGTGTCTGCCTGGGCCGGAGCCCGCGATGAGCTGACCACGTTCACCAAGGGCCTGAAGGGCCTGGACGGTACGTTCGAGCAGAAGGTGTTCGACAGCAAGGGCAAGGTGAAGGAAACCACCAGCGGCAGCGTGGCGCTGTCCGTGCCGAACCAGTTCCGCTGGGAGTACAAGGTGCCGCACGAGCAGCTGATCATTGCCGATGGCAGGAACGTGTGGGTGTACGAGCCGGACCTGCAGCAGGCGACCAAGCGGGTGCAGGGCGCCGAGGAACAGAACAGCCCGCTGATCGCGCTGATCACCCCGGCGCTGCTGGAAAAGCAGTACGACGTCAGTGAGGAAGCCGCGCCGCGCGATGGCCTGCAGTGGCTGTCGCTGACCCCGAAGCGTGAAACCGAGACCTCGTTCCAGTACGCCGCGCTGGGCTTCAACGCGCAGGGCCTGGCCCGCATGGAAGTGACCGATGCGGTAAACCAGCGCACGGTGATCTCCTTCAAGGACTGGAAGCGGAACCCGGTGTTCCCGAAGACCACCTTCACGTTCACGCCGCCGAAGGGCACCGACGTCATCGGCAACTGAGGGTAGCCGGGCACGGCCCGGCGCTACGTCATTCGGTCATACAATAGTGGCGTGGCCAGAAACCGAACGACATTCAATGAACCCGATCTGCTGACGGTGGATCGGGACAGCATGCGCCCGCTTGCCGAGCGCATGCGCCCGCAGACCCTCGATGAGATGGTGGGGCAGAAGCGCCTGCTGGCCCCGGGCAGCGCGCTGCGCCGGGCGGTCGAGTCCGGGCATGTGCACTCGATGATCCTGTGGGGGCCGCCAGGCTGCGGCAAGACCACGCTCTCGCTGCTGCTGGCCCACTACGCCGACGCCGAATTCCGTGCCATCTCCGCCGTGCTGTCGGGCCTTCCCGAGGTCCGGGTGGTGCTGGCCGAGGCCGCGCAACGCTTCGCCGAAGGCCGCCGTACGGTGCTGTTCGTGGACGAAGTGCACCGCTTCAACAAGGCCCAGCAGGATGCGTTCCTGCCGCACATCGAACGCGGCACCATCGTGTTCGTCGGCGCGACCACGGAAAACCCCTCGTTCGAGCTCAATTCGGCACTGCTGTCGCGCTGCCGCGTGCACGTGCTGGAAGCGGTGTCGCCGGCCGACATCGTCGAGGCGCTGGAGCGGGCGCTGCAGGACAAGGAGCGCGGGCTCGGTGCCGAAGCGCTGCAGGTCACGCCCGAAGCCCTGCTGGAGATCGCCACCGCCGCCGACGGTGATGTGCGGCGCGGGCTGACCCTGCTGGAGATCGCCGCCGAACTGGCCGGTGGTGAAGGCGGGCGGATCAGCCCGGAGATGCTGGTGCAGGTGCTGGCCGACCGCACCCGTCGCTTCGACAAGGGCGGCGAGCAGTTCTACGACCAGATCTCGGCACTGCACAAATCGGTGCGCAGCTCCAACCCGGATGCGGCGCTGTACTGGCTGACGCGGATGCTGGACGGTGGCTGCGATCCGTCCTACCTGGCCCGGCGCCTGACCCGCATGGCGATCGAGGATATCGGCCTGGCCGACCCGCGTGCGCAGTCGATGGCGCTGGAGGCGTGGGATATCTACGAGCGGTTGGGCAGCCCGGAAGGTGAGCTGGCCTTCGCCCAGCTGGTCCTGTACCTGGCCAGCACCGCCAAGTCCAACGCCGGTTACGCCGCCTTCAACCTGGCCAAGCAGGAAGTGCGCGAGACCGGCACCCAGGAGGTGCCGCTGCACCTGCGCAACGCGCCGACCAAGCTGATGAAAGAGCTGGGTTACGGCAAGACCTACCAGTACGACCACGATGCAGAAGGTGGCATCGCGCTGGACCAGACCGGCTTCCCGGATGCGATGGGCGAGCGGGTGTATTACCAGCCGGTGGCGCGCGGACTGGAAATCAAGCTGAAGGAAAAGCTCGACCGCCTGCGTGCAGAGCGCGAACAGGCGCGGGCGCGCAAAGGGAACGAATGATGGGTGGCTTCGGGGCGTGGTGGCAGCAGCTGGGGCTGGTGATGGCCGGTGGCGCGCTGGGCGCGGCGCTGCGTTTCATCATCGGCGACGCCATGCTGCGCCAGTTCGGCAACGGCTTCCCCTGGGGCACGCTCACGGTGAACCTGGTGGGCGCCTTCGCGGTCGGCTACGTGGTGGTGTGGCTGCAGACCCGCGGCAGCGCCGCGCTGTATTGGCGCGCGTTCGCCATCGTGGGGATCATCGGCGGGCTCACCACGTTTTCGTCGATGATGCTGGAGGCGGTGCTGCTGGTCCGCAACGGACGCGGCTGGGTGATGCCGACGTATCTGGGCATCAGTCTCGTCGCCGGCTTTGCGCTGGTGTGGCTCGGTGCGCGGTTGGCGGAGTCCGCCGCCGCGCGTTGATCGATTTCGCGCATTTCTGCTGGATTTCCGTGAACTCTCACGATATTGTTCCGGCCCCCGTTTGTATCGCCCGTCCGTCATGCGTGATGAAGAAGATCCCGGCACCCTGGAGCTGATGCTGCCGCGCAAGCGCGGCCGTCCGCCCACGTTCGGCTACGCCATGACCGATGCCCAACGGGCGGCCCGCTACCGGGCCCGCCGTGCCGGGCAGGCCGACCATGCTGACGTGCGCACCTGCAGCGACATGGTGCTGCTGGACAAGATCCGCGCGGCGATCAGCGCCAAGGATGCCGAGCTCACCGGGTTCCTGGTGCACGTGTTGTGGCAGCGCTATCCCCTGCAGTTGAAGTGATCGCTCCGCCCACCAGCGCAGTGACCGCTGGGCGCAGGTAACCGAGCAGTCGCTCGGCTTCCCGCCAGTCGGCAGGCTGCTCCAGGTCCAGCTCGTGCAGGTCGCCGGCAATCGCGGCCAGGTCCGGCTGCCCCAGCATCTGCAGGACACCGGCCAGGCGATGCGCGTGGTGTCGCAGGGCCGTTCCGGACTGTTCGCGGAGTGCGTCGTGCAGCGCGTTTTGCTCTTCCTGCAGCGATTGCAGGATCTCGACCCAGATCGGGTCGATGACCGCACCCGGGTCTGCGGACAGGGGCGGCTTGCTCGCCGGCTCCTCCACCCGCAATGCCCGCAACAGGCTGCGGATCTCCAGCGGCTTGCACAGCACCGCATCCATTCCGCAGGCCAGGCAGCGCTCAGCGTGGGACGGCGAATCATTGGCCGACAACGCTACCAGCACCGCCGGTGTGCGCCCGTGGCGGCGTTCCAGCTGGCGCAGCTGCACGGCCAGCTCGTAGCCGCTCATGTCGCCAAGCACGCAATCCAGCAGCACCACGCCGCAGGGCTCGGCAGCCTGGCTCTGCAGGGCGCTGGCGCCGTCGGCGCAGCTGCTCACCGACGCGCCCAGTGCTTCCAGCTGGCGGCACACTACCGTCCGGTTCAACGCATGGTCTTCCACCAGCAGCAGGGTGCGCCCCGCCAAGGGGCGCTCCCCCGCGCAGGGGCTGGTTGCTTCCAGTACCACCGGCAGGCGCACGTCGAAGCGGCTGCCGGCGCCCGGCGCGCTGCCCAGCTGTACCGTCCCGCCCATGCCGCGCACCAGGTCCTGGCAGATGGACAGGCCGAGCCCGGCCCCGCCCATCTGCCGTGAATGGTCGTCGTGGGCCTGCGCGAATGCCTTGAACACACGCTCGTGCTGGTCCGCCGGGATGCCGATCCCGGTATCGCGGACCGCCAGCCACAGGTGCGCGCTGTCCTGGTCAAGCTGCAGCGACAAGGTCACCTCCACATGCCCCACGTCGGTGAACTTCACCGCGTTGCCCAGCAGGTTGCTGAGTACCTGGCGCAGCGCGTCGCCGTCGAGCCACATGCGTGGCAGCGGGTCGATGTCCTGCAGCAGGGTGATCGACAGGCCCTTGGCCTCGGCGCCGGGGCGGGCCACCGCCACGCAGTCGCGGGCCAGCTGGCGGATGTCGTGCCAGCCCGGGGTAGGGTGGTACTCGCCGGTGGCCAGGCGCGAGTAGTCCAGCGCATGGCCGAGCAGGTGGCGCAGCCCGGCCCCGGCGTTGCGTGCGGCGTTCACCAGCTGCCGTTGGCCCTGGTCCAGGCCTGACTGGTGCAGCAGATCGACCGAGGTCACCAGTGCCTGCGCGGCGTTGCGCACTTCGTGGCTCATCACGGCGATGAAGCGCGCCTGCTGGCGCTCGCTGCGGCGCGCCGACTGCTGCGCCACGCGCATCCACACCCCGGCGGTGAGCAGGGCCAGCAGGATCAGCCCGCCCGCGAGCAGTTCCCAGCGGAAGTGCTGCGACATCACCTGCAGCGATGGCCCGCTCAGGTAGGTGGCCTTCGTCCAGCGCTGCATCAGCATGGCGTGTTCCTGCGGGCTGATCGAGCGCATCGCCTGGTGGATCTGGTCGAGCAGGGCGCGGTCGCGGTGGCGCACCACCAGGTGCAGGCTGCCCGGCAGGGTGGAAGGCCCGCCATGCAGGAGCAGGCTGTTGCCGAACTCGCGGCGCACCACGGGGCGCATCGCCACGTCCAGATCCAGCGCCGCGTCCACCACGCCCGCTTCCACGGCGGACAGTGCTTCGCGCAGGCTGGGCAGGTCGACCACCTGCAGGTGGGGGTGGTAAGCCCCCAGCCATTCGGCCAGGCGGGTGCCGCGCACCACCGCCACCCGGCGCAGGTGCGCGAATTCCGGCGGGTGCGCCTGGGCGTGGCGGCTGGCCATCAGGGTCTGGCCGCGGTAGTACGCCGGCGAGGCGGCCAGCGCGGTGCAGGGGGCGTTGTCCAATGGCCCCAGCAGCATCATCAGGTCGGCGCGCCCGTCGCACAGCGCCTGCAGCGCGGCGGTGGCCGATTCCACCGGCTGCTCGCGGAACTCCAGTCCGGCCTGTTCGGCCACCAGCTGCGCATAGCCGGTGATCAGGTTGCTGTCGCGTGCGGCGCGGCTGTCATTGGCCAGCAGGCCATGCTGGGAAGGGTCGGCCGCCACCCGGACCAGCCGGGGTTCGGCGCTGCTGCCCGGGGTGACAGGCAGCAGCAGGCCGACCAGCACCCCGGTCAAGGCGCCGGTCCACGTCCAGTCGCCGCTCACCACACCGCCAGCTGGTGGCGAAGGGTGAACAGGTCGCGGTCGGTGCGCAGGCCAAGCTTGCGGAACGCCGCGTGCTTCTGGGTGCTGATGGTCTTGATGCTGCGGTTGCGCTGCAGGGCGATGTCGGTCACGGTCATGCCGCTCAGGCACAGCTGCAGCACTTCACGCTCGCTCTGCGACAACCGGTGTTCGGCATGTTCGTCGCGGTAGTTGACCGGCACGTGGGTGTGCCCGGCCGCCACGCGCATGACCGCGCGCGCCAGCGCTTCCAGGGTCTCGCCCTTGGACACCACGCCGGCCGCGCCCGCGGCCATGGTGTTGGAGATCATGACGTGGTGCACGTTGGCCGAGAACATCAACACCCGCACGCGCGGGAACCGGCGCCGCAGCATGCGCAGCAGTTCCATGCCCTGCAGGTCGCCTTCGGCCAGCGTGTAGTCCACCACGGCCACATCCACCAGGTGGCGCTGCAACGTGTTGATCAATGATCGCGTGTGGGCGTGGTTGCCGACCACGTGGAAGCGCGGGTCGGTGGACAGGTGCACGTAGCTGCCATGCCGGACGACATCGTGGTCATCAAGCAGGGCGATGTTGAGTACGGACGGCAGCAGCGGTCCATATGCGGGGCCTGGATGGCGTCGAGACAAAGGAGGCACGCAATCGTGGGATTTGCGCCATTCTTACCGCTTCAACGCGCTGCGGAGATAGTCTGATGTCAGATTAGGACTATTCCTATGCGCGGTACGAGAGATGCGTCACTCTCTGCGCGCATCCGATTCAGCGCTTTTCGCGATCGAGCAGTCGCGCGAACTGCGACGCCAGGTCCAGCACCAGCGGATCGGCATTGTCACGGTGCAGCATCGCGATCTCGATGCCGTCCATCGGCGCCAGGCCCTGTCGCGCGGTAAGCGTGCGGTGTTCACGGGTCACCGCGCGCGCCGGCAACAGGCTGATGCCCATGCCGTCGGCCACGGCGCCCTGGATGCCGCTGAGGCTGGAACTGGTGAAGCCGATCCGCCAGCGCCGGCCCATGCCTTCCACGGCGGCGATCAACTCATCGCGATACAGCCCGCGCGGCGGAAACGTCACCAAGGGAATCGGGTCCATGCCGATGCAGGGGCTGCGCGCACTGTCCACCCAGCGCATCGGCTCATGCCAGCAGGCCACGCCCTGGCGGCTGTTGCGGCGCTGCTTGACCAGCACCAGGTCCAGCTCGCCGTGGTCGTAGGCATTGGCCAGGTCGCGGCTGAGCCCGCTGGTGACTTCCAGCTTCACCTGCCGGTGGCGGCGGGTGAAGCGGCCGAGCAGGGCGGTGGTGCGGGCGCTGACGAAGTCTTCGGGTACGCCCAGCCGGACCGTCACCGCCACCGTGGCGCCGGCCAGGGCTTCGCCCATCTGGTCGTTGAGGGCCAGCATCTGGCGTGCGATGCCCAGCAGCGTCTGCCCGGCATCGGTGGGGTGCACGTCGCGGTTGCCGCGCACCAGCAGTGGGTGGCCGGCAAGCTGTTCCAGCCGACGGATCTTCTGGCTGATGGTGGATTGGGTGGAATGCAGGCGCGTGGCGGCGGTGGTGAAACTGCCGCAGTCGGCCACCATCACCATGGCGCGCAGCAGGTCCAGTTCGAACAGGGTTCGATGCGATTGTGCACTGGGCGGCATGGCGGTATCCAGAAAGCGAATGGTGATGTTCTAGCATGCACGCGGGGGGCAGGCCAGTTACGCCCGCTCATCCGTTGGCGTCGGTACCGGTGCGCGCAAGGCTGCGCGCCACGCGGTCGCCGGCGGCGCGCATCATCGCGTGCAGAGCGGGTGGGCCCAGTACCTCGAATTCGAGCTCCAGCGCCAGCAGCCAGTACACCACCGCGCCCTGCGGGTGCGCGCCACACCGCAGCAGGCACCGCTGTGCATCCACCGGTTCAAGCATGCCCGCCGAGGCCGGTATGCGTTCGCGCACGATGTCGATGGGCGCGTGCAGGATCACCCGCGCTTCGTCGCCGTACGGCCCCAGTGACAGCGACTGGCTCACGAACGCGCGCAGGTCGCCGTTGGCGGGCGAGGGGCGCGGGCGGAAGTGCACGCCCACCTCGGCGGCGCTGGTCATGCGGTCGATGCGGAACGTGCGCCAATCCACGCGCAGCGTGTCCCAGGCCACCAGGTACCAGCGCCGTTCGGCATGCACCACGCCCTGCGGTTCCACCAGCCGCTGGCTGGGCTGTCCCTGGCGGTCGGCGTAGTCGAAGCGCAGCTGCAGCTGGTCACGGCAGGCGCCGGCCAGCGTGGCCAGCAGCCCGGCGTCGACCATCGGCCCGGCCTGGTCGATCGGCAGGATCGCGGTACGCAATGCATCCAGCCGGCGGCGCAGGCGGGCCGGCATGACCTGTTCGAGTTTGACCAGTGCGGTGATCGCAGTCTGCTCGATGCCGCTGATGGTGCCGGTCACTGCGGTGCGTAGGGCCAGCGCGGCGGCCAACGCCTCTTCATCGTCGAGCAGCAACGGCGGTAGTGCGCGGCCGGCGCGGAACGCATAGCCGCCGGCCACGCCACTGCTGGCCTGGATCGGGTAGCCCAGTTCGCGCAGGCGGTCGATGTCGCGGCGCAGCGTGCGTGGATGCACGCCGATATCCGCAGCCAGCGTGTTCCCTGGCCAGTGCGGCCGGGATTGCAGCAGCGAGAGCAGGCGCAGCAGTCGAGCAGAGGTGGTGAGCATGGGCGGCAGCATCGCGCCTGTCGAGGACAGGATCTGTCCGCAATGGTGGCTAGCCTGTTGCCACGGTGCAAGGCCCCTGGCGGTGCACCTTTCCACACCGACAACCCACAAGGAGTTCCGCATGTCCGTCGTCTTCTATTGGCACCCCATGTCCAGCGCCACCCCCATTGCCTGCGCCCTTGCCGAACTGGGGGTCGCCCATGACCGGGTGCGGATCGACATCCGCAATGGCGAGCAGCGCACGCCGGAGTACCTGGCGATCAACCCCAACGGCAAGGTGCCGTGCCTGGTGGTGGATGGCACCCCGATCTTCGAAGGCCTGGCCATCCATCTGTGGCTGGGCGACCGCTTCGGCGTCGCGCGCGGGCTGTGGCCGGCGGCCGACACGCCCGAACGGCTGCAGGCGCTGTCCTGGTGTGCGTGGGCATATGTGACCTACATGGCCGTGGTGGGCCGCCTGCGGCTGGCCACCAGCGACGATGCGCTGCGCGACCCCCGCCATGCCGCAGCGGCCACGGCTGAGGCGACCCAGCTGCTGGACGTCCTCGAGGCGCGCCTGGCGGGCCGCCAGTGGATGCTGGGTGCGGAGTACTCGCTGGTCGACCTGGTGGTCGGGCAGGTGGTGGGGTATGGCACCTATGTCGGGGCCGGCGTGGCCGACCATCCTTCCGTCGCCGCGTGGCTGGCCCGGCTGCAGCAGCGCCCGGCGATGCAGGGTGAGGTCTGATGCTCGCATTCGGGAATCAAATGCCGGGCATGTGAAAAGTTAACTGGTGAATGCCTACCTCCGCACCGTATGGTGCGGAGGTCTTCCCTGTAGTGCGCCCGCCATGAACCTGAAAGTGCTGTCCGCGTTCCCGTTG
>NZ_JASCOP010000106.1:0-14570 GCF_029959395.1 Stenotrophomonas sp. PS02300 | reverse complement strand
TTGTTTATAAGAGACAGGCCCCATAATGCCGCGCGCCGCCTGCGGGTAGGGCCCGACGGTTGGGGGGGCCGCCGTCCGGTCAACGCGCGCCAAACCTCGCCCGGCACCCGTTGCTGACCCATACCATGCTCGGCCGATAGCCCCAGCTGCGGTTTTCGACGCAGCTGCTGCCCGAGAGCTGCTCCAGCAGCACCGGCCGGCCCTGGCGTGAATCCCAGGCGCAGGTCTGCTGGCGGTTGCCATTGCTGCTGCAGGTCACGCTGTAATTGCTGCCGCCCCCGCCACCGCCCCAGTTGCCGCGCGATTCGGCGAACTCACCGCGGCAGCCGCGGGTGACCCAGATGGTGTTGCCGCGCATGCCCCAGGTCTGGTTCTGCACGCAGGCCGACCCCGAGATCTGCCGCACCAGCGCGGCATTGCGCCACGGGGTAGGGCAGCTGCGCTCACGGTTGTCGTTGCTTTCGCAGCGGATGGTGCTGCCCGGGCCGCCGGTACCGGGCCCCCAGCCGCCCCCGCGGCCTTCGACGAATTCGGCCCGGCAGCCGCCACTGACCCAGACCTGGCCATTGCGGGAGCCCCAGTTGTTGCCTTCCACGCAGCGGGTGCCGGAGATCTGCCGGGACAGGCGCGCGCTGCGCCAGCCGGTGGTGCAGACCCGCTGGCGGTTGTCGTTGCTTTCGCAGCGGACCACCCCGTTGTTGCCGCCGCCGCCCGGGTTCCAGCCGCCGCCGGAGCCGCCCAGCGAGGTGGCGATGTCCTGCTTGATGCGGGAAAAGCCCCAGGAGGAGCGGTTGACCTGGGCCAGGTAGAACTGCATCTGGTCGTCGGGAATGCGCCGGCCCCCGGACTGCTCGGCGTATTCCTGGGCAATGACCCGCTGCTGGTCCTGGACCGACAGGGTGCGGAGGTTCTCCGGGGCGTAGGCCCGGGCATTGACCTGGGCCTGGGCCGGCAGCGACGGGGCGCCGCAGGCCAGCAGGGCGGTGAAACAAGCGACAGCGAGGCGGTTCATGGCAAATCCCCTTGCGCATGGTGGTGCGCGGACTATAGGTACGGGCCGGATTAAGCCCGTGTGACCGTCCGGATTTGCCCGATCGGGTCGCCGGCCGCAGAATAACGGGCTGACCGGTGCCGCCTGGCGCCGGCAATCTCCTGCGGAGCTTTACCCCCATGCGTACCCACTTCTGTGGCCTGGTCGACGAGACCCTGATTGGCCAGACTGTCACCCTCGCCGGCTGGACCGACGTTGCCCGCAACCTGGGCGGCGTGTGCTTCATCGATCTTCGCGATCATGAGGGCATCGTGCAGGTGACGGTGGAGCCTGAGAACGCGGAGGTGTTCAAGGTCGCCGCCAGCCTCGGCTACGAGGACGTGCTGCAGGTGGAAGGCGTGGTGCGCAAGCGCCATGCGGTGAACGACAAGATCCGTACCGGCCAGGTCGAGATCGTCGCCACCCGCATCACCGTGCTCAACAAGGCCGAGCCGCTGCCGTTCCACGCCCACGAGAACCCGGGCGAAGAAACCCGCCTGAAGTACCGCTACCTGGACCTGCGCCGCCCGGAAATGCAGCGCATGCAGCGCACCCGCATCAAGCTGGTGCAGGCGCTGCGCCGCCACCTCGATGGCGACGGCTTCCAGGACATCGAAACCCCGATCCTGACCAAGGCCACCCCGGAAGGCGCGCGCGACTTCCTGGTGCCGGCGCGGATGCACCCGGGCGAGTTCTATGCCCTGCCGCAGTCGCCGCAGCTGTTCAAGCAGATCCTGATGGTGGCCGGCTTCGACCGCTACTACCAGATCGCCCGCTGCTTCCGCGACGAAGCCCTGCGTGCCGACCGCCAGCTGGAATTCACCCAGCTGGACATGGAGTTCGCCTTCGTGCGCGAGCGCGACGTGCAGGACTACGTGGAAGGCATGATCCGCGCCATCTTCAAGGAAGTGGTCGACGTGGAGCTGGCTGCCAGCTTCCCGCGCATGACCTGGGCCGAGGCGATGCGCCGCTATGGTTCGGACAAGCCGGACCTGCGCATCAGCCTGGAACTGGTGGACGTGGCCGAGCTGGTCAAGGCCAGCGAGTTCCCGGTGTTCGCCAGCGCCGCCGCCGACCCCGATGGCCGCGTGGCCGCGCTGCGCATCCCGGGCGGTGCCAGCCTGTCGCGCAAGCAGATCGATGAGTACGCCGCGCACGCCGCCAAGTACGGCGCCAAGGGCCTGGCCTACATCAAGATCGCCGAGAACGGCGAAATCAGCTCGCCGATCGCCAAGTTCTTCAGCGAAGAGGCGTTCGCCGCGCTGGTCGCCCACGTCGGCGCCGGCAACGGCGACATCGTGTTCTTCGGCGCCGGTGGCTACAACAAGGTGTCCGACTTCATGGGCGCGCTGCGCCTGAAGGCCGGCAAGGACTTCAACCTGGTCGCCGCCGGTTGGGCGCCGCTGTGGGTCACCGATTTCCCGATGTTCGAATACGACGACGAAGCCCAGCGCTACGTGGCCCTGCACCACCCCTTCACCGCCCCGGCGGTGGACGACATCGCCGACCTGCGCGCCAACGCCAAGACGGCCGTGTCGCGCGGCTATGACATGGTGCTCAACGGCAACGAGATCGGTGGCGGCTCCATCCGTATCCACCGCTCGGACATGCAGAGCACGGTGTTCGAGCTGCTGGGCATCGGCGCCGAAGAGGCCGAAGCCAAGTTCGGCTTCCTGCTCGACGCGCTGCGCTTCGGCGCGCCGCCGCACGGTGGCATCGCCTTCGGCATCGACCGCATCGCCGCGCTGATGGCCGGCACCGAATCGATCCGCGACGTGATCCCGTTCCCGAAGACCACCGGCGCGCAGTGCCTGATGACCGGCGCCCCGTCGCCGATCCCGGATGAGCAGCTGGCCGAAGTGCACATCCAGGTCCGCCCGCGCAAGAATTGATGCTGCGAACGATTCGATCGCATCATCGCACCATCGCGGTAGCGCCGGCCGTTGGCCGGCCTCCTCATCCTTACATCGTCCAGGAGATCCAGCAGTGAGCGAGTTTGCATTCGTAGTGGAATGGGAAAAGCTGGGCAACGCAGGCGCCGATGCCAACCTGGTGACCGAGCGCGCGCGCGTGTTCGGTGGCTGGCTGGTGCGCGTGGGTACCAACCCGGCCGCGATGGCGCTGACTTTCGTCGCCGATGGCGAAGGCCGCTGGGACGGTGAGGACTTCGGCGTCGAGGATTACGAGGACGACGAAGAGGAAGAGGGCGAGGACGAAGACGAAGAGTACGAAGAGGGCGAGGAAGACGAGGACGAGGAGGAGTACGAGGAAGAGGACGAAGAAGACGGCGAAGAGGAAGACGCCGCCAAGGGGACGCAGGCCTGAGGCCTGCCCCGCACCCCTCCATGTACACCATCCGCCGCGCCGGCCCCGAAGACGCACCGACCCTGTCGGTACTGGCCACCCGTACCTTCGTGGAAACCTTCGGCCATCTGTACCCGGCCCAGGACCTGCAGGACTTCCTGGACGAGGCCTACGCCGAAGACCGCCAGCGCGTGATCCTGTCCCACCCCGATTACGCGGTGTGGCTGCTGGAGCTGGATGGCGTGGCCGTCGGCCATGCCGCCGCCGGCCCCTGTGGCCTGCCGCACCCGGACGTGCAGCCGGGTGATGGCGAGCTCAAGCGCCTGTACCTGATCAAGGAGCAGCAGAGCTGCGGCTGGGGCAGTCGCCTGCTGGAAACCGCGCTGACCTGGCTGGAACGCAACGGCCCGCGCACCCTGTGGCTGGGGGTGTGGTCGGAGAACTTCGGCGCCCAGCGTTTCTATGCCCGCTACGGGTTCAGCAAGGTGGGCACCTACGAATTCCCGGTCGGCCAGGTGCGCGACCTGGAATTCATCCTGCGCCGCCCGCCGCAGGCGGCCTGAACGGCGGCGGGTTTCACCCGCCGTTCCTTCGTCCATTTGTCTAATGACACCGTTCCCTACCTCTGGATCGGTTTCGCACCGGCTACGCTGAGCACATGACTCCCCCCGTTTTACTGCTGCACGGCATCTGGAATGCCCGCGCCTGGGTTGGCCCGTTGGCCTGGCGCCTGCGCGCACGCGGCTTCAGCGTGGATACCTTCGGCTATTCCAGCGTGTTCGGCGGCCCCGACGTGGCCGTGCCGCAGCTGTTGAAGCGGCTGCAGGACAGTGGCCCGGTGGCGCTGGTCGGGCACAGCCTGGGCGGGCTGGTTGCACTGGAGGCCCTGCGCCGGCAGCCGGACCTGCCGGTGTCGCGGGTGGTCTGCCTGGGCTCGCCGCTGCGCGGCAGCGGTACGGCCCGTTCGCTGGCCGAGCATGGCTGGTCGCTGGCGCTGGGCCGCAGCAGCGAGCTGCTGCTGGATGGCCTGCCGGCTTGGGAGGGCAGGGCGCAGGTGGGGCTGATCGCCGGCTCGGTGCCGCATGGACTGGGCAGCCTGCTGGGGGCCTGTGGCGACGCCTCCGACGGCACCGTGGCGCTGGACGAGACCCGCCTGCCGGGCCTGGCCGACCACTGCGTGGTGGCCGCCAGCCACAGCGGGCTGGTGTTTTCCCCCGATGCCGCCCGCCAGACGGCCGCTTTCCTGCGCGACGGCTGCTTCCGCCCGGACCGGGCCGCGCACGCCGCCTGAGCCCCGGCTAACACGGTGAGGGCGGCCGATCAGGTAGAATCCGCGCCCTGTTCCTGACGCAAGCACGGAAACACCCATGGGTAGAGGCCCTTCCATCGAAAACCGCAAAAACGCGTCTGACGCGAAGCGCGGCAAGATTTTCACCAAGATCATCCGTGAGATCGGCGTAGCCGCGCGCGGCGGTGGAGGCGACCCCAACAACAACCCGCGCCTGCGGGTGGCCATGGACAAGGGCCTGGCCTCGAACATGTCCAAGGACGTGATCGAACGGGCCATCAAGAAGGCCACCGGCGAGCTGGAAGGCGTTGAATACGAAGAGATCCGCTACGAGGGCTATGCCCCCGGTGGCGTGGCCGTGATCGTGGACTGCCTGACCGACAACCGCGTGCGCACCGTGGCCGATGTCCGCCACGCGTTCAGCAAGTGCGGCGGCAACATGGGTACCGAAGGCTCGGTGTCCTTCATGTTCAAGCGCATGGGCGTGCTGCACTTCGCCGGCGGCGCCAACGAGGACGCGGTGACCGAAGCGGCCATCGAGGCCGGCGCCGATGACATCGTGGTGTACCCGGAAGACGGCGCCATCGACGTGCTGACCGCGGCCGACATGTACCACGCGGTCAAGGATGCGCTGGAGGCGGGCGGGCTGAAGCCGGACCACGCCGAGCTGACCTTCCGCGCCGACAACGACATCAAGGTCGAGGGTGACACCGCCCTGCAGGTCAAGAAGCTGCTGGACATGCTGGAAGACCTGGACGATGTGCAGGACGTGTTCTCCAACGCCGACCTCGGCGCGGACGCCTACGCCTGACGTCCATGCCCCCGTCTCGCCAAGTGCGACGTCGGGGGCGGACAATGCGGACCATGATGACTCCCGACGTTCCACGCATGATCCGCATCCTCGGCATCGACCCCGGTTCGCAACGCACCGGGGTGGGCATCATTGACGTGGACCCCACCGGCAAGGTGCTGCACGTGCACCACCTGCCGCTGGTGCTGCTGGGCGCCGACGACTTCCCCAACCGCATGAAGCTGCTGGTGCTGGGGCTCAACGCGCTGGTGGAGGAATACCGCCCGCACGAAGTGGCCATCGAAAAGGTGTTCATGGCGCGCAACCCCGATTCGGCCCTGAAGCTGGGCCAGGCGCGCGGCGCGGCCATCTCGGCGGTGGTCATGCGCGACCTGCCGGTGCACGAATACGCGGCCAGCGAGATCAAGCTGGCGGTGGTGGGCCGGGGCGGGGCGGAGAAGCAACAGGTCCAACACATGGTCGGGCTTATGCTCAACCTGAAAACCAAGCTGCAGGCCGACGCCGCCGATGCGTTGGCCGTGGCCATCACCCACGCCCATGTAAGGGCAACGGCGCAGCGCCTGGGCGTCAATGCCCGCCAGGCCTGGAGCCGGAAATGAGGACATCTGCATGATTGGTCGTCTGCGTGGGATCGTGGCGTACAAGGCGCCGCCGTGGCTGCTGATCGACGTCAACGGCGTCGGCTACGAGCTGGAGGCGCCGATGAGCACCTTCTACGACCTGCCCGAGCTGGGCCGCGAGGTCACCCTGTTCACCCACTACGCGCAGAAGGAAGACAGCGTGTCGCTGTACGGCTTCCTGCGCGAGGGCGAGCGCCGGTTGTTCCGCGACGTGCAGAAGGTCAGCGGCATCGGCGCCAAGATCGCGCTGGCGGTGCTGTCCGGGGTGAGCGTGGATGAGTTCGCCAAGATGGTGCAGGCCGGTGACATCACCGCGCTGACCCGCATTCCGGGCATCGGCAAGAAGACCGCCGAGCGCATGGTGCTGGAGCTGCGCGACCGCGCGGCCAACTTTGGCGGCGGCGGTGCACCCATTGCCGGCGCGGCGCCGGCCACCGACCCGGTGTCCGAAGCCACCGTGGCCCTGCAGCAGCTGGGCTACAAGCCGACCGAGGCCGCGCGCATGGCGCGCGATGCCAACGCCGAGGGCGATGATGTCGCCACCGTGATCCGCAAGGCCCTGCAGGCCGCGCTGCGCTGAGCGCGCCGGCCTTTTCCCATACCGACCGACGCCCTCCCGGAGTCCCATGTCCACCTCTTCCACCCAGCACGACAGCGGCCACCACGGGCACGGCCATGCGCCGGCCGCCAGCGGCCTGGCCCTGATCGTCGGCGCCATCGGCGTGGTGTTCGGCGACATCGGTACCAGCCCGCTGTACACCCTGAAGGAAGCGTTCTCGCCGCATTACGGCCTCAACAGCGACCACGACACCGTGCTGGGCGTGCTGTCGCTGGCGTTCTGGGCGCTGAACATCGTGGTGACGCTGAAGTACGTCACCATCATCATGCGCGCCGACAACGACGGCGAGGGCGGCATCATGGCGCTGATGGCGCTGACCCAGCGCACCCTGCGCCACGGGTCACGCTCGGCCTACGTGGTGGGCATCCTCGGCATCTTCGGCGCCTCGCTGTTCTTCGGCGACGGGGTGATCACCCCGGCCATTTCGGTGCTGGGCGCGGTAGAGGGCCTGGAAGTGGCCGCCCCCGGCCTGCATGCCTTCATCGTGCCGATCACCGTGGTGGTGCTGCTGGCGGTGTTTGCCGTGCAGCGCTTCGGCACCGAGAAGATCGGCAAGCTGTTCGGGCCGATCACCTCGATCTGGTTCATTTCGCTGGCCGCGATCGGCATCTGGAACATCGTGGATTCGCCGGAAGTGCTCAAGGCCTTCAACCCGATGTGGGCGCTGCGCTTCTTCCTGGAGCACGGCTGGCACGGCATCTTCATCCTCGGCGCGGTGGTGCTGGCGGTGACCGGTGGCGAGGCGCTGTATGCGGACATGGGCCACTTCGGGGCCAAGCCGATCCGCCACGCCTGGTACTTCTTCGTGCTGCCGTGCCTGGTGCTGAACTACCTGGGGCAGGGCGCGCTGGTGCTCAACAACCCCGAAGCGGTGAAGAACCCGTTCTTCGAAGCGGTGCCGGAGTGGGCGCTGTACCCGATGATCATCCTGGCCACCATGGCCGCGGTGATCGCCTCGCAGTCGGTGATCACCGGCGCGTTCTCGGTCTCGCGCCAGGCCATGCAGCTGGGCTACATCCCGCGCATGCGCATCACCCATACCTCGCACGACACCATCGGCCAGATCTACATCCCCGGCATCAACTGGGGCATCGCGGTGATGGTGATCGGGCTGGTGCTGGCGTTCCGCAGCTCCTCCAACCTGGCGGTGGCCTACGGCATTTCGGTGTCGGCCACGATGCTCATCGATACCCTGCTGCTGGCCCTGGTGGCCCGCGCGCTGTGGCCGACCTCGCGCTACTGGATCATCCCGCTGTGCGTGGTGTTCTTCGTCATCGACCTGGGCTTTGTGATCGCCAACGGCGCCAAGCTGCTGCAGGGCGCGTGGTTCCCGGTGGTGCTGGGCATCGTGCTGTTCACCATGATGCGCACCTGGCGGCGTGGCCGCGAGCTGCTGCGCGATGAGATCCGCAAGGACGGCATCCGGCTGGATACCTTCCTGCCCGGGCTGATGCTGGCCCCGCCGGTACGGGTGCCGGGCACGGCGGTGTTCCTCACCGCCGACCCCTCGGTGGCCCCGCATGCGCTGATGCACAACCTCAAGCACAACAAGGTGCTGCACGAGCGCAACGTGTTCCTGCACGTGGAAACCCTGCCCATCCCGTACGCGATGGAAGGCAAGCGCCTGAAGATCGAATCGGTGGGCGATGAGTTCTACCGTGTGTTCGTGCGCTTCGGGTTCATGGAAACCCCGGACGTGCCGCTGGCGCTGATGCGCTCGTGCGACCACGGCGGGATCTATTTCGACCCGATGGACACGACCTTCTTCGCCAGCCGCGAAACCATCGTGGCCACCGCCAACCGCGGCATGCCGATCTGGCGCGACAAGCTGTTCGCGCTGATGCACCGGAACGCGGCGCCGGCCACCGGGTTCTTCCGGATTCCGGGGAATCGATTGGTGGAACTGGGCGCCCAGGTCGAGATCTGAGGCGACGACCGACCAACGGTCGGCCGCTACCGCGTGATTTTCAATGCCCCGGTAGGTGACGACCGTTGGTCGTCACCCGTTTTGCCGCATAATCGCGGGATGACCGACGACCGCATCATCGGCGCCGGTGCCACCCGCGAGGATGACACCACCGACGCCAGCATCCGCCCCAAGCGCATGGCCGATTACCTTGGCCAGGCGCCCGTGCGCGAGCAGCTGTCGATCTACATCGAAGCGGCCAAGGCCCGTGGCGATGCGCTGGACCATGTGCTGATCTTCGGGCCGCCCGGCCTGGGCAAGACCACCTTGAGCCACGTCATCGCCAACGAGCTGGGCGTGGCGCTGCGGGTGACCTCCGGGCCGGTGATCGAAAAAGCCGGCGACCTGGCCGCGCTGCTCACCAACCTGCAGCCGCACGACGTGCTGTTCATCGATGAAATCCACCGCCTGTCGCCGGTGGTTGAAGAAGTGCTGTACCCGGCGATGGAAGATTTCCAGATCGACATCATGATCGGCGAGGGCCCCGCGGCCCGCTCGATCAAGATCGACCTGCCGCCGTTCACCCTGATTGGCGCCACCACCCGGGCCGGCCTGCTGACCGCGCCGCTGCGCGACCGCTTCGGCATCGTGCACCGGCTGGAGTTCTACACCCCCGAAGAGCTGACCAGGATCGTCCGGCGCTCGGCGGCCATCCTTGGCATCGACTGCACCGCCGATGGCGCGGCGGAAATCGCGCGGCGTTCGCGCGGCACCCCGCGTATCGCCAACCGGCTGCTGCGCCGGGTGCGCGACTACGCGCAGGTCAAGGCCGCCGGCCACATCGACCAGGACGTGGCGCAGGCCGCCATGTTGATGCTGAAAGTGGACCCGGAAGGCTTCGATGACCTCGACCGGCGCATGCTGCGCACGCTGATCGATTACTTCGACGGCGGCCCGGTGGGCGTGGAATCGATGGCCGCGGCCCTGTCCGAAGAGCGCGGCACGCTGGAAGACGTGGTCGAACCCTACCTGATCCAGCAGGGCTTCCTGGTGCGCACCGCGCGCGGCCGCATGGCCACCCAGAAGGCCTACCGCCACCTGGGCCTGAAGCCGAAGAACCCCCCGGCCGACCTGTTCGCGGAGGTCCCCGATGTCGGTTGACCCGCGGTTCAGTTGGCCGACACGCATATATTGGGAAGATACCGACGCTGGCGGGGTGGTCTACCACGCCCGCTACGTGGCCTTCATGGAACGGGCGCGCACCGAATGGATGCGGGCCCTCGGCTACGGCCAGGAACGCACCCGCACCGAGCATGGCCTGGTGTTCGCGGTCCGGTCGATGACCATGGAGTTCCTCAGGCCGGCGCGGCTGGACGACGCGCTGGACGTGACCGCCACGCTGGTGCAGTGCAAGCGCGCCAGCATGGTGTTCGACCAGACGGTGTGTCGCGGCGATGAAACGCTGCTGACCGCGCAGGTGAAAATCGCGGCACTGGACGCTGCCACATTCAAGCCGCGCGGTATGGACGATGTTCTCCACGCCGCGCTGAAACCCCACGAAATTCAAATAGCCGCATATTGAGGAACAACGGATGATCGGAATGCTCCTGGCCCTGCAGGCCACGGTGGTCGAAGCGCTGCCGCAGGAAGTCACCAGCGCCGCGTCGCAGACCGTCGCCCAAGCCGCGCACGGCGGTGGCATCAATTACCTGGACCTGATGATCAAGGCCAGCCTGCCGGTGAAGATCATCGTGCTGCTGCTGCTGGCCGGTTCGTTCATCAGCTGGGTGATCATCTTCCGCAAGTCGCGCGTGTTCAACGCCGCCAACCGTGAAGCCGACGAGTTCGAAAGCCGCTTCTGGTCGGGCGCCGACCTGGGCAAGCTGTACAGCGCCGCCACCGACCGCAACCGCAAGGTAGGCGGCCTGGAGGCGATCTTCGAAGCCGGTTTCCGCGAATTCACCCGCCTGCGCGACAAGCGCCGCCTGGATGGCCGCGCCCAGCTGGAAGGCGCCCAGCGCGCCATGCGCACCACCTTCACCCGTGAAGTGGACCAGATGGAGCGCAGCCTGGAGCTGCTGGCCAACATCGGTTCCACCGCCCCGTACGTGGGCCTGGTCGGCACCGTGTTCGGCATCACGGTGACCATGCACGACATGATCAACAGCGGTGAGCAGGCCGGTATCGCCTCGGTCGCGCCGGGTATTTCCGAAGCCCTGTTCGCCACCGCCATCGGCCTGTTCGTGGCCATCCCGGCGGTGTGGGCCTACAACCGCTTCACCAGCCGCGTCGAGCGCCTGTCGGTCCGCTTCGAAACCTTCGCCGAAGAGTTCAGCTCGATCCTGCAGCGCCAGTCCGCGGGCGACGAGTAAGCGCCCAGCACAAGGACACTGCCATGACCGCTGCCATCGGCCGCCGCAAGCGCCGCAAGCTCAAATCCGAAATCAACGTCGTGCCGTACATCGACGTCATGCTGGTGTTGCTGATCATCTTCATGGTCACCGCGCCGCTGCTCACCCTGAGCTTTGAAGTGGACCTGCCCAGTTCGCAGGCCAAGGCGCTGGAGAGCAAGCAGGACCCGGTGATCGTCTCGGTCCGCCTGGACGGCCAGCTCAGCCTCAAGCTGCCCGAAGCCAAGGAACCGGCGCCGATGGATGCCGGCCAGCTGCAGGCCCAGCTCGGCGCGCTCGCCGCACAGGACAAGAACCTGCGCGTGATCGTGGCCGCCGACAAGGCCGTGGCCTATGAAAAGGTGGTCGCGGCGATGGACGTGATCAAGCGCGCCAACGTGGAAAAGGTGGGCCTGGCGACCGATGCACGCTGAAGCCCTGCCACCGCAGCGCCAGCCGGAAGGCCAGTGGGGCCTGCCGATCGCCTTGGCGATCCTGGTCCACGTACTGCTCGCGCTGGTGTTCATCGCCGCCTGGCTGTGGTCACCCCAGCGCAGCACCGAAGCGGCCGCCGGCGATCCGGCCATTGAAGCCAGCCTGCAGCTGTCGGCCTCGGAAGCCGCCGCGGCACGCCAGGCGCTGCGCGCCTCGGAAAAACTGCCTGACCTGCCCGAGCCGGTGGCCGAGCCCATCCCGGTGGAAGAAGACACCGTGCCGCCGCCGCAGCCGCTGCCCGAGCCGCGCCCGCAGGACGCGCCCACCCCGCAGCAGCAGAACGCCCAGGAGCGCATCGCCCAGCCCGATACGGTCGACCAGGCCGCGGTCAACGCGATGTCGATCTCGGCCGAGAAGGCCAAGCAGGAACAGGAAGCCAAGCGCCGCCAGGAGCAGATCGACCTGACCGAGCGCAAGCGCGTGGAAGAGGCCGAGCAGAAACTGCGCCTGGCCAAGCAGCAGGAAGAGGCCGCGCAGAAGAAGAAGCTGGCCGAGCAGGAACAGAAAGCCAACGACGTAAAGGCCGAAGCTGAGCGCCAGAAGAAGATCGCCGAGCTCCGCAGCCGCCGCGAGGCGGCAGAGAAGGAAGCCAAGCTGGCCGAGCAGAAGCTGCGCCAGCTGGCCGCCGCCCGCGCCGCCGCAGGGCAGTCCACCGCCGGTTCCAGCGGCGCCGCCCAGCCGGCCGCCGGTGGCGGCGGTACCAGCGACGACCTGCGCGCCAAATACGCGGCAGCGATCCAGCAGAAGGTGCTGGCGTCGTGGACCCGCCCGGACAACGTGCCGTTCGGCCAGCGCTGCAAGATCGTGATCGTGCAGCTGCCCGGTGGCAACGTGAACTCGGCCAAGGTCAGCCCGGATTGCCCGTTCGACGAGGCCGGCCGCCGCTCCATCGAAGCGGCCGTGCTGAACGCCCAGCCGCTGCCGTACCGCGGCTTCGAAGAGGTGTTCTCGCGCCAGCTCAACTTCACCTTTACCGCCCAGGACAACTGATCCCGGGCGGGCAGGCGGTGCCCGGTTTCGTTAATGGCCCGTGATTTTTCCTGGGGCGACCACTCGGATTTCACACCCGGTTGGTTCATGATTGCGAAACTGTTCACCGCACTGCTG
This sequence comes from Stenotrophomonas sp. PS02300, assembly GCF_029959395.1. Classification (NCBI taxonomy): domain Bacteria; kingdom Pseudomonadati; phylum Pseudomonadota; class Gammaproteobacteria; order Lysobacterales; family Lysobacteraceae; genus Stenotrophomonas; species Stenotrophomonas sp. PS02300. The sequence goes on along the minus strand of NZ_JASCOP010000106.1, from coordinate 2,000 downwards.
TTATCCCTCGTTCTGGTTTTCCCCCTATAGAGCGCCCATGAAGAAGATGCCTCGCTGGTTTGCCGTGTTCGCGGCTTTGTTGTTCCTGCCACTTGCCGCCGCTGCGCAGCAGAGGGGCCTGGACATCGACATCATCGGCGGCAACGCCTCCGCGCTGCCCATCACCGTGGTGCCCATGCCCTACCAGGGCTCGGCGGCCGCCCCGCAGACCGACGTGGCGCAGGTGGTCCGCGCCGACCTGGAGCGTTCGGGCCAGTTCCGCACCCTCCCCGAAGCGCAGATCGTCGAAAAGCCCACCCGTGGCGGCGAGATCCAGTTCGCCACCTGGCGCGCGCTGAAGCAGAACTACATCGTGGTCGGCCGGGTCATGGACGCCGGTGCCGGCGCCTACCGGGTCGAGTACGAGCTGTATGACGTGCCCAAGGGCGAGCGCCTGCTGGGCCTGGCGATGACCGCCCGTGGCAATGCCATGCGCGACGTCGCCCACCAGATGGCCGACGCCATCTACGAGAAGATCACCGGTGTGCGCGGCGCCTTCTGGACCCGCATCGCCTATGTCACCGCCAGCGGCAAGGGCGATGCCATGCGCTACGCGCTGATGGTGGCCGATTCGGACGGCTTCAACCCGCAGACCATCGTGCGCTCGGCCGAACCGCTGCTGTCGCCCTCGTGGAGCCCGGACGGCAACCGCCTGGCCTACGTCAGCTTCGAGCGTGGCAATTCGGCGATCTACATCCAGAACATCGCCACCGGCGCCCGTGAGCTGGTCACCAGCTTCCGCGGCATCAACAGCGCCCCGTCGTTCTCCCCGGACGGCCGCCGCCTGGCCCTGTCGCTGTCGCGCAGCGGCAACCCGGAAATCTACGTGATGGACCTGGGCAGCAAGCAGCTCACCCAGCTGACCAACCACTTCGCCATCGACACCGAGCCGACCTGGAGCGCCGACGGTTCCAGCGTGTACTTCACCTCCGACCGTGGCGGCCGCCCGCAGATCTACCAGGTCTCCTCCAGCGGTGGCAGCGCCTCGCGCGTGACCTTCCAGGGCAACTACAACGCCACCCCGAGCATGTCCTACGACGGCAAGAAGCTGGTCGTGGCGCAGGGCAGCGGCAATACCTACAAGATCGCGATGATGGACAGCAGCCTGGGCTCGCCGCGCTGGAGCACGCTGTCGCCGGGTTCGCTTGACGAGTCCCCCACGTTTGCGCCCAACGCAAGCATGGTGCTGTATGCCGCCCGCGAGGGTGGTCGTGGAGTGTTGTATGCCGTGTCGGCTGATGCGCGCGTGCGCCAGCGGCTGGTCCTGGCCGACGGTGATGTTCGCGAACCTTCTTGGTCGCCATACCGTACAAAGCGCTAACAGAGTGTTAAGATCCGCACGTATTCATCCCTACATCCGGCTTTAGGAGCCTCAAAGGTAACTACATGAACAAGACCACCCGCGTTTTGCTTGTCTCCCTGCTGTCCGTGGCCGCTCTGGCCGGTTGCTCCAAGAAGGTCAAGGAACAGCCTGCTGCTCCGGTCGACACCGGCAGCACCTCGCAGCCGACCGGCCCGTCGACCTCCGGCCTGTACGGCCCGGGCGACCTGGACACCGACGCCTGCCTGCGCCAGCGCGTTGTGTTCTTCGACCTGGACCAGGATGCAATCAAGCCGGAATTCCAGGCTCAGATGGCTTGCCACGCCAAGTACCTGCGTGACCGTCCGTCGGCCCGCATGACCCTGCAGGGTCACACCGACGAGCGCGGTTCGCGCGCCTACAACCAGGCCCTGGGTGAGCGTCGTGCCAACGCCGTGTCCTCGGCGCTGCAGGCCAACGGTGGTTCGGCCAGCCAGATCACCGTCGTTTCCTACGGTGAAGAGCGTCCGACCTGCACCGAGTCGAACGAAGGTTGCTGGTCGCAGAACCGTCGCGTCGAAATCGTCTACACCGCGCAGTAATCCATGCGCATCGGCATCACATCCCTGATGCTGGTCGTTGCGGCAGCCCTCGTGGCTGC
>NZ_JASCOP010000105.1:0-14592 GCF_029959395.1 Stenotrophomonas sp. PS02300 | reverse complement strand
TTGCGGGGGTGTGAGCCGCATGGATGCGGCGACCAAGCCCCCAAGGATGGGTTCACGGCGCCCCCCGCGGGCCCACCCCCGCCGCTCACCTGCACGCAGGCAATGGAAACGCCGTTGCTCTGCGCTTTTGCGCGTCAGCGATAGCTGATCGTGGCCTGCGTGCCGATGCCGGGTTCGCTGGTGAGGGCGATCTTCCAGCCGAAGCGGTCGCACAGGCGGCGCACGATCGACAGGCCCAGGCCGGTGCCCTGCGGGCGGCTGGGTTCGGCGCGGTAGAACGGCTCGAACGCGCGCGACAGCGCTTCGGCCGACATGCCGATGCCGGTGTCGCGCACCACCACCCGGTCGTCCAGCACGTCCACGTCGATGCGGCCTTCGTCGGTGTAGCTGCACGCATTGCGCAGCAGGTTGCTGACCACCACCTGCAGCACCCGCGGCGGCGCGTGCAGCTGCACCGGCCCCTCGCTGTGCAGGTGGATCTCCACCGGCCGGCCCGCGATAAGCTCGCGCGCGTTGTCCACTTCGTAGCGCACGATCTCGTTGACGTCGAACAGCTCGATCTGCGGCTCCACGTCCGCCTCGCGCGCCAGGATCAGGAACGCATCGATCACCGCCTCCATGTCGCGCCCTGCGCGCTGGATGCGGTGCAACCCGCGACGCAGCCGCGGCGTCATGTCCTGGTCGCCCAGCGCCATGTCGCTGGCCACCCGGATCACGGTCAGCGGCGTGCGCAGCTCATGGCTCGCATCGCGGGTGAAGTTGCGCTCGCGCGCCACGTGCGCGGTGACACGCGTGGCCAGCGAATGCAGGGCCGCCGCCAGCTGCCGCGTTTCGCCCTGCATGTCAGCCGGCAGCTTGTCCGGCGCCAGGTCAGACGCCTCCGGATGGCCCGGGTTCCAGCGCGATACCCGCCGCGCCAGCCAGTTCACCGGCGAGACCAGCCGCTTCGACGCCCGGTAGGTGATCCACGACGCCCCATACACCGCCAGCAGCGTCAACAGCACCGGCACGATCCCGAACCAGAACGCCAGCATCTCCGCGCGCGAACGCAGGAACACCAGGTACAGCTGCCCTTCCGGGCGTGCATCGACCAGCACCAGCTGGTCGTCGGCCTTCAACTCGTGGAAGCCCGGCGCCAGCGTGCGCAGGTTGGGCGGCAGGCTCAGCGCCGACTGCCCGGCCTCCAGCAGGTAGCCGCGGATGTTGCGCGTGTTCGGCGGCGGCTGCGCGGGCGAAGCCGCGTGCAGGTCCCAGAAATAGGTCGCCTCTTCCTGCAGCGCGCTGCTGACCAGGCTGTGCTTGATCACCAGCGAGACCAGCCACGCGCCCAGCAGGATGCCCAGGCTCGCCAGTACGGCCTGCAGGATGAAGACAATGCGGATCTTGCGCGGCAGACCGTGCGGCATTACGAAGTCCAGGTCGGGTCGCCGCGATTATAGGAAAGCGCGCCGTTATTCCATCGTGCAAGCAACGACGATGCCCCGGCAAGTGCCGGGGCATCGTGTACATCGGGGCCACAGGCCCCTGCCATCATGCGCCCTGCGGTGCGGCGCATCAGCTCATCGGCTGGGCGATATCGGCAATACGGTAGCCGGCGCTCTGCACGGTGTGCAGCAGCGGACGGTCGAACGGCTTGTCGATTATCTTGCGCAGGTTGTACAGGTGGCTGCGCAGCGTGTCCGAATCCGGCAGCCCGTTGCCCCAGATCTCGCGCTCGATTTCCTGGCGGGTCACCACGCGCGGCGATTCGCGCATCAGGATGGTGAGCAGGCGCAGGCCGATGGGCGACAGCTGCAGCTCGGTGCCCGCACGCGTGGCGCGCATGCTGACCGGGTCCAGCACCAGGTCGGCGACCTTGAGCACTTCCGAGCCCACCTGGCGACGTTCGCGCCGGATCAGCGCGCGCAGGCGGGCTTCCAGCTCCTGGATCGCGAACGGCTTGGTCAGGTAATCGTCGGCGCCGAAGCCCAGGCCGGTGAGCTTGTCATCGAGCGTGTCGCGCGCGGTCAGCATCAGCACCGGCGTCGATTTGCGCGCGTCGTTGCGCAGCCGGCGGCAGACTTCGATGCCGTCCAGGCGCGGCAGCATCAGGTCCAGCACCACCACGTCGTAACTGTTCTCGGCCGCCAGACGATAGCCGTCCAGCCCGTCCTGGGCGTAGTCCACTTCGAACCCGCGGCCTTCCAGGTATTCCCCGATCATCTCGGAGATATTGCGGTTGTCTTCGACCACCAGCACCAGGCCGGAGGTTTCCTTTGTCTGACGCATGGGAGTCCCTCTTTCTTCAGCTTTGTGAAACATGCCGGATCGTCGGTGGAGGCGGTGTGAAGCCGCTCACGGATCAGTTCGGCGGGGCGTTCAACAGGGGTTTGAGCAGCGGCCAGACGTTGTCCAGCACCTTCGGCTGGGCCTTGGCGGTGGGGTGCAGGCCGTCGCCCTGCATCAGCCCGGGCTGCACCGCCACCCCCTCCAGCAGGAACGGCAGCAGCGCCACCTTGTACTGGCTGGCCAGCCCCGCATAGACCTGGCGCAGGCGGTCACGGTAGGCCGGCCCGTAGTTGGGCGGCACGTCGATGCCCAGCAGCAGCACCTTGGCGCCGGCCTTCTGGCTGGCCACGATCATCTTTTCCAGGTTGCCGCGCAGCTGCGCCGGGCTCAGCCCGCGCAGGGCGTCGTTGCCGCCCAGTTCGATGACCACCACCGACGGCCGGTGCTTGTCCAGCAGCGCCGGCAGCCGGGTCAGCGCGCCGGAGCTGGTTTCGCCGCTGATGCTGGCGTTGATGATCGCCGGCGGCGGCGTGATCTGCTGGCTAACCCGCTGCTGAAGCAGGTTTACCCAGCCCGATGCGGCCGGGATATTGTGGGCGGCACTGAGACTGTCGCCGACCACCAGCACCGCGTGCCGGGTGTCCGCACCTTTGGCACATGCCAGCGCAGGCAGCAGCAGCAACCCTGCCAGAAGCAAGAACACCTGGGCCGCGTGGCCCGCCCATTTTGCTCGGTACATTGGAGAATCCTCATCGACAGCCTGTCCCCCCGCAGCGCGCCCGTCGCCATCGCCGCCCACAACGTGGGCAAGTCCGCACGTGGCCCGGAGGGTGAAGTCCACATACTGGACAACATTGACATGACCGTCCATGAAGGCGAGAGCGTGGCCATCGTCGGCGCGTCCGGGTCGGGCAAGACCACCCTGCTCGGCCTCCTGGCTGGCCTGGACCTGCCCAGCCGCGGCGACATCGCCCTGGCCGGAGCCACGCTGGGCACGCTCGACGAGGAAGCCCGCGCGCAGCTGCGCGCCCGCGAGGTCGGCTTCGTGTTCCAGAGCTTCCACCTGCTGCCGGCGCTGACCGCTGAAGAAAACATCGCGCTGCCGCTGGAACTGGCCGGGCGCGAGGATGCGGCGCGCGTGCGCGAGGTGTTGGCGCAGGTCGGGCTGACCCACCGTGCCCGCCACTACCCGCGCCAGCTGTCCGGCGGCGAGCAGCAGCGCGTGGCGCTGGCGCGTGCGTTCGTGGCGCGGCCGCGCATCCTGTTTGCCGATGAGCCCACCGGCAGCCTGGACCAGGCCACCGGGCAGCAGATCAGCGACCTGTTGTTCGCGCTCAACGCCACCAGCGATACCACCCTGGTGCTGGTGACCCATGACCTGCGCCTGGCCCAGCGCTGCGAGCGCATCTACCGGCTCGATGGCGGCCGCCTGGTCGATGCCGCCGGAATCACCGCATGAAGGTGCTGCGCCATGCCGGGCGCGCGCTGCGCCGGGAGTTCCTCGCCGGTGACCTGCTGACCGTGTTCGCCGCACTGGTGCTGGGGGTGGCGGTGATGACGGCGGTGGGCACGCTGGTCAACCGGGTCACCCTGGCGCTGACCAGCAGCGCGGCGGAAATGCTCGGTGGCGATCTCGGCCTGGGCGGCCGCGAAGACGTGCCGCAGGCCTTCGCCGACGAGGCGCGCACGCGTGGCCTGGCCAGCACCCGCATGGTCAGCTTCCCCAGCGTGCTGTTCCATGGCGATGAGAGCCAGATGGCCAACATCAAGGCGGTCAGCGACGGCTATCCGCTGCGTGGCGAACTGCGGGTCAGCCGCGCCCCGGGCGGCGCCGGCGAAGTGGCTGGTACCCCGGCCGCCGGCGAAGCCTATGCCGACCTGCGCCTGATGCAGGCGCTGGGCCTGAAGGTGGGCGATGAACTCGAATTCGGCGCCGGCACGCTCACCGTGACCCGCGTGCTGCAGGCCGAGCCGGATACCTCCGGCGAGCTGATGCAGCTGTCGCCGCCGCTGCTGGTCAACCGCATCGACGTGGACCGCGCCGGCCTGCTCGGCCCGGGCAGCCGCGCCTCGTACCGGATGATGTTTGCCGGCAGCCCCGAGGCCATTGCCGATTTCCGTGGCTGGCTGCAGCCGCGCGCCAAGGGCCTGCGCATCGTCGGCATTGCCGATGCCCAGCGTGGCGTGCGTGGGGCATTCGACCTGGCCGGCCGCTTCCTGTCGCTGGCCGCGCTGCTGGCGGTGCTGCTGGCGGGCGTGGCCACCGCCCTGGCTGCCAACCGCTTCGCGCTGCGCCGGATCGACCAGGTGGCAGTGCTGCGCTGCCTGGGCGCACGCAATCGCGACATCCTCACCGCGATGGCACTGCAGCTGGTGCTGCTGGCCATCCCGGCCTGCCTGGTCGGGATCGGGCTGGGCATGGCCGCGCAGGCCGGGCTGGTGCAGGCACTGGGCGGGCTGATTCCGGGCCGGCTGCCGCTGCCGCAGGCGACCCCGGCGCTGAGCGGGGCCGGGATCGGGCTGGTGCTGCTGCTGGGCTTCGGCCTGCCGCCGCTGCTGCGGCTGCGCAAGGTGCCGCCGATGCGGGTGCTCAACCGCAGCTTCGCCACCCTGCCGCCCAGCTCGCTGTTGGTCTATGCCGCCGCGCTGGCGGCCACCGTGGCGCTGACCGTGCAGGCCACCGGCGATGTGCGGCTGGCGGCCTGGGTGCTGGGCGGGCTGGCTGCGCTGGCGCTGCTGGCGGGTGCGGCCGGGGCTACCCTGCTGTGGCTGCTGCGCGGCCTGCAGCCGCGCCTGCGCGGGCGCTGGAAGCTGGGCCTGGCCGCGCTGACCCGGCGCCGCGGGCTGGCGGTGATGCAGCTGGTGGGGCTGTCGCTGTCGCTGTGCGCGCTGTTGCTGCTGTCGGTGATCGGCCCCGGGCTGCTGGCCCAGTGGCGCGACCGCCTGCCCAGCGATACCCCGAACTACTTCCTGATGAACATCCAGCCCGAACAGCGCCAGGCGGTGCTGGCCGCGCTGGACGGGTTGGGCGTGCAGTCGCCGGGAATCGAGCCGTTCAGCACCGGGCGGCTGCTGGCCGTCAACGACAGGCCCCCGCAGCGGCAGGAACGCGAAGACAACAGCAACGACGATGACGACGCCAACCGCCCGGTCAACTTCTCCTGGCGGCATGATTTCCCGCCGGCCAACACGCTGTTGAGCGGCAGGTATTGGGCCGCGGGCAGCACGGCGGCCGAAGCTTCGATCGAACAGGGCTGGGCCGAGCGCTACGGGATGAAGCTGGGCGACACGGTCACCCTGCAGATGGGCGAACAGGAACGGCGCTTCACCGTGACCAGCATCCGCAAGGCCGACTGGGACTCGTTCCGGGTCAACTTCTTCCTGCTGCTCAATGAAGGGGCGGTGGGCGATGCGCCGTACAACCTGATCACCGCCTTCCACCTGCCCCGCGAGCAGGCCCCGGCACTGGCCGGGCTGACCCGCCAGTACCCGAACATTTCGCTGCTGGATATCGACAGCATCCTGCAGCGGGTGCGCGAGGTAGTGGACCGGGTGACCCAGGCGGTGCAGCTGGTGATGGGCTTCAGCCTGCTGGCCGGGGTGCTGGTGCTGCTGGCCGCCCTGCAGGCCACGGCCGGTGAACGCCGTTACGACAGCGCGGTGCTGCGCACACTGGGCGCCACCCGCACCCAGCTGCGCGGCGCGGTGCTGGTCGAGTTCGGGGCGCTGGGGCTGCTGTCCTCGCTGCTGGCGGTGGGCACCGCAGCGTTGCTGGGCAGCGTGGTGGCCCGGCAGGTGTTCGAACTTCAGCTCAGCCCGCCGTGGGGCCCGCTGCTGGTCGGCGGCGCGCTGGGCGTGGCGCTGAGCATGCTGGCCGGCTGGTGGGGCACGCGGCGGATCCTGCACACCCCGCCAGCGCTGGCCCTTCGCGAGGCATGAACGCGATTGATGACACCGGCAGGGGCCGGCCCTAGGTATGCTGCCCGCCCCTGCCCCCAGAGAATGCCCGCGATGCCCGGCACGTCGTTCACCGCTTACCTGTACCCCGTGTTGCTGCTGCTGGGCAGCAACATCTTCATGACCTTCGCCTGGTACGGCCACCTCAAGTACAAGAGCGCGCCGCTGATGATGGTGATCCTGGTCAGCTGGGGCATCGCCTTCTTCGAGTACTGCCTGCAGGTGCCGGGCAACCGGCTGGGCAGCGCGGTGTACTCGGCCCCGCAGCTGAAGGGCATGCAGGAAGTGATCACGCTGGTGGTGTTCGCGGTGTTCTCCGCGTTCTACCTGGACCAGCCGCTGAAGTGGAACCATTACGCCGCGTTCGGCCTGATCGTGGTGGCCGCGTTCCTGATGTTCAAAGAATGACGGCGCAGCCGTCATTCGGTAGCAACCGACCGTTGGTCGGTTGACGTCCCAATGGTCATTCAGGTGCTTTTTCCACCCACTGCTTGAACACCGCGTCGATCTGCGTGTCCTTGACCTTCTTGCCGTCCTGCAGGTCCTGCGCCTGGGTGAACAGCGGAATGATCATTGCCATGCCATCCAGCTTGGTCTTCAGGTGCACGCCTGGCGCCTGGCCGAGGAAGCCGTCCCAGCGCGTGCGTACCTTGGCCCAGTAATCGGCCGTTGCGGTCCAGTAGTCGTAGGCCGGCTTGAAGTCGACCTCGGTGGTGCGGTTGTAGTCGTTGAAGCCGAACTCACGCGCGATCTCCTGCTGGCTGCCGTCGGCGTTGCGCAGGATCTTGGTGTTGAACTGCTCGTGGGTCCAGCCGTTGGGCGTGAGCGTGTGCCGGTTGACCACGGCCAGCGCGTTGTAATCGCTGCGGCGGGTGTATTCGCGGCGCGGCAGCGGCCGCCAGCTGAGGTCGCTGGTCCAGGTGGCCACGCCGTTGTTGTAGTTCCACCGGCCGGTACCGCAGTAGCGCGGGGCATCGCTGACTTCATACACGCACTGGGTCCACGCGCCGGCGTTCACCGCCGGATCGATCGCACGCACCTGCCAGGTCTGGTCGGCGCTGAACTCGAAGCGGGTCGGCGCCTCGTATACCCAGTCCTGTCGCCAGTGCTTGGTCACGTGGCCGCTCTTGCCATCCACCAGCAGGTGCTGCAGCACGATGCGCTTCGGGCTGTCCTCGACCACGATCACCACTTCGTTGCCGCCGCTGCGCACGGCCGGCGCGCGCTCATAGCCGGGCTTGAGCAGCACGGTTTCATCGAAGGCGAAATCGACGATGTATTCGCCCTTCATGGCCAGGATGCTGGCGTGGTCGCGCTGCAGGTCGGAGGGCTGGGCGTGGGCGATGCCGGTGGCGGCAAGCAGCAGCCACGCGCTGGCTGTCTGGAATTTCATCGACGAAGGTCCCTTCAGGAAGGTCGGGTGGAAGAAAGGTGGACAAGCGGTACTACGTTGGACTCATCGACCCACAGCTCGCCATCGGCGCCCTCGACCCGCGCGATGCGCCGCGCGGCGGTGGCGCCCAGCACCGACAGCGAGGCCACGCTGGCGGCCAGCGCCTGGCCGTTGCGGGCGTGCAGGCGCAGTGCGCACATCCGCCAGGGCTCGCCGCCCAGGCGCGTGGCCAGCCGGCGCCACAGGCGCTCGGCCACGCCGCCATCGTTGGCCGGCTCCGGCCGTGCCGGGAACGCCGATACCAGGCGGTCCCAGGCCAGGAAATCACTGTCGGGCAGCAGGTACAGCCGCCAGCAGCAGCGCCCGCGCGCATCGGAGAAACACAGGCTTTCGCGGATGCCTTCGCTGTCCATGCCCTGGCAGGCATGGGCGGAGACGGCGTGTTTCCAGCCGCCCAGCTCGCTGCTTTCGGGGCGGTACAGGCACAGCACCGTGCCCAGTGCCGCCAGCTGTTCCGGGGAAGGCAGCTGGCCAGGGCGCAGGTACCGGTCGGGGGTTCGCAGTGCGGAAAGGGCTCGGCTCATGATGGCTACCAGCTCACGGCAAGGCTGGCCGAGACGTTCCGGCCAGGGTTGGTGTAACGGTCGATCACCGTGCTGCTGGAGGCCAGCGCGGAGGTGATCGCGGAGTAATCGATGTAGGTGCGGTCGCCGAGGTTGAACACGCCGACGTTGATCTTGGCGCCGGGGGCGAAGTCCCAGTGCGCCACCAGGTCCAGCACGCCATAGCCGGCCGGGCGGAATGCGGTGGCGCTGGCCATGCGGTCCTTGCGCTTGGCGAAGGTACCCAGCAGCTCCACGCCCCACGCATCGCGGTCGAAGGCAACACCGAGCGTGCCGCGCAGCGGATCGATCGATTCCAGCGGCACGTCTTCGGTCTTGTCCTGCCCGCGCGACCACGCCACCGCGCCGTTCAACGACCAGCCGGCCAGTGCCGCACTGAGTTCGCCGAAGTCGACGCCGGCCTTCAGCTCGGCACCGTAGATCTCCGCGTCGGCGATGTTCTGCGACTGGAACACGATCAGCCCCTGCGGGTTGATGCCGACTTGGCGCTGGGACTCGATGAAGTCCTTGTAGTCGTTGTAGTAGCCGCTCAGGCTCACGTACGCGGCCGGGGTCAGGAAGCGCACGCCCAGTTCCAGGCCGTCGCTGGTTTCCGGCTTGAGGTCCGGGTTGGGAATGGCGGTGTAACCGAACATCACGTTGGTGAAGCCCAGGTTGACGTCGTTGTACGGCGGCGAGCGGAAGCCGTGCGAGTAGCCGGCGAACAGCGACCAGTCATCTGCGAAGCGCCACACCATGCCCAGCTTCGGCGACACGCTGGTCTTGGTCAGGTCCGATACCGGCATGCCCGGGTTGTCGGCGGCGAAGATCGGGTCCACGTCCGGGCGCAGTTCGTAGTGGTCCACGCGCACGCCCGGCACCAGCGAGAAGCGGCCATCGGCGAAGCGCATTTCATCCTGCACGTACAGGCCCAGCTCGGTGGTTTTGCTGATCGGGAAATCGCGCACCGGGAACGCATCGGGCAGGATCGTGGTGCTGGTCTGGCCGTTGGCCAGCACCTGGTAGCCGTCGCGCTTCTGCCGCGTTTCGGTCCAGGTGCCATCGAAACCATAGGTCAGCGCGTGCTCGACCGCGCCGGTCTGCAGGGCCTTGTGGAACGCGGCCTGCAGCCCGTACACGCGCTGGTCGAAGTTGAACTCACGGTGGCGCGTGGTGCGGTTGGCGCGCTGTTCGTCGGTGCGCTGGGTGGTTTCGCTGTCCTGGCGGTACAACTGCCAGGACAGGCTGTCGGCGAAGCCCGCAGCCAGGTTCTCCATTTCGTGCGCGAACGACACCCGCGCGCGGGTCTGGTGGTCACGCGCCTGCATGCCGGTGGTGGTGGTGTGGTCGATGGCCGACAGCACGTCGGTGTCCACGCTGTCTTCGTTGCCTTCCACCGTCAGCCGGAAGCGCTGGTCCTCGCTGGGCGCGTAGACCAGCTTGCTGAGCACGCTGCGGCCATCGCGGTCCTGCGGGTTGGCGGCGGTGCGGGTGCGGTCGCTGCTGCGCACATCGCCCATGCTCTCGGTTTCCTGGCCCTGGCGATGGTTGACATTCACCATGCCGCTCCAGTGGTCGCCGCCGAAGGCGGTGGTGGCACTGCCCAGCAGGCCGTTCCATTCGCCGTCATAGCCGAACTTCAGGCCGACGTAACTGTTTTTGCCGTCTTTGAGGTAATCGGCCGGGTCCTTGGTGACGAAGGCCACCACGCCGCCCAGTGCATCGGAGCCGTACAGCGCGCTGGCCGGACCACGCACGATTTCGACCCGCTTGAGCGTTTCCAGGTCGGTGAAGTTGCGGTTGGCGTCGGAGAAGCTGCCGATGCTGAAGGCCTTGGGCATGGCAATGCCGTCGGTCTGGATCAGCACGCGGTTGCCATCGAGCCCGCGGATGCGGAACCCACCCAAGCCGAACCGGGCCGGGCTGCTGGTCACCGAGATACCCGGCTCGTAGCGGACCAGGTCCTTGATGTTGCGCACCAGGTGGTCGTCCAGCTGCTCGCGGTCGATCACATCGACGGTGGCGGCCACATCGCTGAGCGCACGTTCGGTGCGGGTGGCGGTGACCTGCACGCGGTCGAAGTCGCGCGCGTCGGCAGCGCCGGCGGCGGGGGCAGCGGCGTGGGCGGCGGCCATTGGCAGCGCCAGCCACAAGGCAAGGCTCAGGGCGGTAGGACGGATCATGTGGGTGGGCAGGGTCGGCTGGACGCGGAAGGAGACCCCCGACAGACGCCAGGGACCAAGCGGTCGCAGGCGACGTGCCGAGGGGGAGAGAGCGATGCAGGCGGCGGGCCGTGGGGATGCCTCGCGCGGCCGCGCGGATGCACCCCGTGGGGGAGGCGGGCCGTTATTTGGTGAGGATCAGCTTGTCGTTGCTGGTGTGGCGCAGGCGATAGAAGCGGTCGCCATGCTGGATCAGGATTTCGCGGCGACCCTTGAGCAGGGCCTCGCTGTCGATCACTTCTTCGGCCGGAACGGCGCGGACCGGGCGGTCGCGGAGGGTCAGCGTTTCGGGGCGCAGCAGTACAGCGGCTTGAGTGTTCATTGTCTGGACTCGTGCGAGGGACGAGTTAAATGATAATGATTCTCAGTTGACAATCAACAACCATTCTCATGTTCATTGATGAAATTTATGATCGATTTTAGGAAATCGATTGATGGAGCCTATCAATCGAGCCGCGCCCTGCGTGGCTGTCCGCAGGGCGCCGGCACCGCGAAGCCACGCAGGGCGTGGCTCTACGCGAAAATTGCCTCAACGCGGTTCCAGTCGGCGTCGGCGACCTGCTCCAGCACGTCGAGGGCGCCCAGGTTCTGCTCCAGCTGGCTGACCCGGCTGGCGCCGAGGATCACGCTGGAGACATTCGGGTTGCGCAGGCACCAGGCAATGGCCAGCTGCGCCGGCGACTGGCCCAGTTCGGCCGCCAGCGCGCTGTAGGCGCGCACCTTGTCCAGCCGGGCCTCGGCCGAATCGCCCAGTACCAGCTCGCGGAGCCAGCCCATCTGGGCCTGGCCCAGCCGCGAGTCCGGATCGAACCCGGCGTTGTACTTGCCGCTCAGCAGGCCCGAGGCCAGTGGCGAGAAGATCGTGGTGCCCAGCCCCGGGTCGGCGTACAGCGGCGCGTATTCGCGCTCGACCCGCTCGCGGTGCAGCAGGTTGTACTGCGGCTGCTCCATCGTCGGCAGGTGCAGATTGTGGCGTCGCGCCACGTCCACCGCTTCCTGGATCTGCGCGGCCGACCACTCCGAGGTACCCCAGTACAGCACCTTGCCCTGCCGGATCAGCGTGTCCATGGCCAGCACGGTCTCGGCGATCGGGGTGTCCGGGTCCGGCCGGTGGCAGTAATACAGGTCCAGGTAGTCCACCCGCAGCCGCTTGAGTGCGGCGTGGCAGGCATCGGTCACGTGCTTGCGGGACAGCCCATGCTGGGTCGGCCGCGGCTCGTCCACCGCGCCGAAGAACACCTTGCTGGACACGCACACCCCATCGCGGGGCAGGCGCAGGTCGGCGATCACATCGCCCATCACCTGCTCGGCGCGGCCGCGTGCATAGCCCTCGGCGTTGTCGAAGAAGTTGATCCCGTGGTCCCAGGCACAGGCAACCAGGTTGCGGGCCTCGTCACGGCTGATCTGGTCGCCGAAGGTGACCCAGGCCCCGAAGGACAAGGCCGACAGCTTCAGCCCGGACGAGCCCAGGCGGCGGTAGTGCATGCGTTTTCTCCTGCTGGATGGCTGCGCCAGGACACCGGGGCGCGGCCGGAATGAGTCGCATCAGTGTATCGCCCGGCGGGCCCGAACCCCTGTGGATACTTGCCCGATCGCGGCCGATCGCCCCCCGGACGCTGCTTTTCCTTGCCCCGCCCCGGCCGCTGCTCTAGGCTTCCCGTTTTTCGCGGCGCCCTAGGGGAAGTCTGATGGTCGAAGGTTTGGGCAGGATTGGCTTCGGCCTGTTCGGGTTGGCAGTGCTGATCGGCATCGCCTGGCTGTTCTCGAACAACAAGCGTTCCGTCGACTGGCGGCTGGTGATCACCGGTATCACCCTGCAGATCGCCTTCGCCGCGGTAGTGCTGCTGATGCCCGGTGGGCGCGAAGCGTTCTCGCTGCTCGGCGACGGCTTCGTCAAGGTGCTCAGCTTCGTCAATGAAGGCTCGCGCTTCATCTTCGGCAGCCTGATGGACACCAACCAGTTTGGCTTCATCTTCGCCTTCCAGGTGCTGCCGACGATCATCTTCTTCTCGGCGCTGATGGGGGTCATGTACCACCTCAACGTGATGCAGTGGATCGTGCGCGGCATGGCCTGGGCGATCACCAAGGTGATGCGCGTGTCCGGCGCCGAAACCACCAGCGTCTGCGCCAGCGTGTTCATCGGCCAGACCGAAGCGCCGCTGACCGTGCGCCCTTACATCGCCAAGATGACCCAGTCCGAGCTGATCACCATGATGATCGGCGGCATGGCACACATCGCCGGCGGCGTGCTCGCCGCCTACGTGGGCATGCTGGGCGGCAACGACCCGGTCCAGCAGGCCTTCTACGCCAAGCACCTGCTGGCCGCCAGCATCATGGCGGCCCCCGCCACCCTGGTGGTGGCCAAGCTGCTGGTGCCCGAAACCGGCACCCCGCTGACCCGCGGCACCGTGAAGATGGAAGTCGAGAAGACCTCCAGCAACATCATCGACGCCGCCGCCGCCGGTGCCGGCGACGGCCTCAAGCTGGCCCTGAACATCGGCGCCATGCTGCTGGCCTTCATCGCCCTGATCGCCCTGCTCAACGCCCCGCTGACCTGGTTCGGCGAGATCACCGGCCTGCAGGCCATGATCGGCCGCCCGACCGACCTGTCGACCATCTTCGGCTACCTGCTGGCCCCGATCGCCTGGGTCATCGGCACCCCGTGGGCCGATGCCACCACCGTCGGCTCCCTGATCGGCCAGAAAGTGGTCATCAACGAATTCGTCGCCTATTCCAAGCTCTCCGAAATCGTCAACGGCCAGGTCCCCGGCGTGTCGCTCTCGGCTGAAGGCCGCCTGATCGCCACCTACGCCCTGTGCGGTTTCGCCAATTTCAGCTCGATCGCCATCCAGATCGGTGGTATTGGTGGGCTGGCACCGGAGCGCCGCCACGACCTGGCAAAGTTCGGCCTGCGTGCCGTGCTGGGCGGTACCATTGCCACCTTCATGACGGCGACCATCGCCGGCGTGCTGACGCATTTCAGCTGATATCCGTTCCCGAGAAACAGTCTTTATGAGTAGCAGTGTCGTCGTAGTCGGTTCCTTCAACGTGGATCATGTGTGGCGTTGCGAATCGCTCCCGGCCCCGGGTGCGACCATCGCCGGCCGCTACAGCACCGGCCCCGGCGGCAAGGGTTTCAACCAGGCCGTGGCCGCCCGCCGTGCCGGCGCCCCGACCACCTTCCTGTGCGCCCTTGGCGATGACGCCGGCGGCGCCATGGCCCGTGGCCTGGCCGAACAGGACGGCTTCGCCCTGAGCGCCGAAGCCAGCACCGAGCCCACCGGCACCGGCGGCATCTACGTCGACAGCCGCGGCCGCAACACCATCGTGATCGGCCCCGGCGCCAACGCCGCGCTCAGCACCGCCTACATCGAGCAGCAGCGCGCCCTGCTGGCCGGTGCCAAGGTCGTGCTGGCCCAGCTCGAATCCCCGGTCGAAACCATCGAAGCGGCCCTGGCCATCGCCCGCGAAGCCGGTGCCACCACCGTCCTCAACGCCGCCCCGGCCGACGCCCCCTCCAGCATCGGCCTGCTCAAGCTCGCCGATGTCCTGACCCCCAACGAAACCGAATTCGCCGCCCTGCTCGGCCGCCATGTCGGCGAGCGCGTCGACGCCGACGACGTTGCCGCCCTCGACGGCGCCAGCCTGCACGCCCTGTGCCGCAAGCTGGTCGGCAACGGCACCGTGGTGGTCACCCTCGGCGCAGTCGGCGTGTTCGTCTCGCACGCCGAAGAGAACCTGCGCGGCGACACCCAGCCCTACTACCGCGTGGGCGCCGAACAGGTCCAGGTGCTCGACACCACCGGCGCCGGCGACGCCTTCAACGGCGCCCTGGTCGCCTCCCTGGCCCAGGACCCGGACGCCGCCTTCGCCCGCCACGTCCGCTTCGCCAACCAGTTCGCCGGCCGTTCCACCGAAAAGGAAGGCGCCGCCGTAGCGATGCCGCATTACACGCCCGCGGACGTGTAAGACCGCACGACCAACGGTCGTGCCCTACCAGAACCGGCGCAAAGCGCCGGTTTTTTTCTGCCTTTCGTCCCGTCACCGACAATCCATCAAAGGCGGGTCGGGGCGGGTTTGCGGGGGTGTGAGCGGCATGGATGCCGCGACCAAGCCCCCATGGATGGGTTCACGGCGCCCCCCGCAAACC
>NZ_JASCOP010000104.1:0-14648 GCF_029959395.1 Stenotrophomonas sp. PS02300 | reverse complement strand
GGTTTGCGGGGGTGTGAGCGGCATGGATGCCGCGACCAAGCCCCCATGGATGGGTTCACGGCGCCCCCCGCAAACCCGCACCGACCTGCCAAGCCGTGGGACCAAGCAGAGCCGACGCCTTTGACGTGGCCCTTGATCTGCCGTTTAGGCTGTTGGCCCCGGTGAACCGCCCAACATCACCCACCGCTGGGGGCGCGGGAAGCAACCGTCAAGCATCTGCTCATGCCCGTACGGCATCAGGGCCTTCCGGATCGGCCTGAATGTGGGGCCGGATCGCAGGGGTCTGCTCGGTTGCCGGCCACGGGCCGGCACTACAATGCCGGCATGCAGATTGGTCCCTACAACATCCAGCCCAACGTGGTGCTCGCCCCCATGGCCGGCGTCACCGACAAACCGTTCCGGCTGCTGTGCAAGCGCCTGGGCGCCGGCCTGACCGCGTCTGAAATGACCATCTCCGACCCCCGCTTCTGGACCACCCGCAAATCCATCCACCGCATGGACCATGCCGGCGAACCCGACCCCATCAGCGTCCAGATCGCCGGCACCGAACCCCAGCAGCTTGCCGACGCCGCCCGCTACAACGTCGACCACGGCGCCCAGATCATCGACATCAACATGGGCTGCCCCGCCAAGAAAGTCTGCAACGCCTGGGCCGGCTCCGCCCTGATGCGCGACGAAGACCTCGTCGCCCGCATCCTCAGCGCCGTCGTCGGCGCCGTCGATGTTCCGGTCACCCTCAAGATCCGCACCGGCTGGGACTGCGACCACCGCAACGGCCCCCGCATCGCCCACATCGCCGAAGACAGCGGCATCGCCGCCCTCGCCGTGCATGGCCGCACCCGCGACCAGCATTACACCGGCAGCGCCGAATACGAGACCATCGCCGCCATCAAGGCCGCCCTCCGCATCCCCGTGATCGCCAACGGCGACATCGACAGCCCGCAGAAGGCCGCCCACGTACTCGGCCAGACCGGCGTCGACGCCGTCATGATCGGCCGCGCCGCACAGGGCCGCCCCTGGATTTTCCGCGAAGTCGCCCACTACCTTGCCACCGGCACCCTGCTGCCGCCGCCCAGCCTGCACGAAGTGCGCGACATCCTGCTCGGCCACCTGCATGCCCTGCACGATTTCTACGGCGAACCCCAGGGCGTGCGCATCGCCCGCAAGCACCTGGGCTGGTACGCCAAGGACCGCCCCGAGAATGCCGCCTTCCGCGCCGTCGTCAACCGCGCCGAAGACGCCGCAGGCCAGATCGCCCTGACCACCGACTACTTCACCGCACTGGCCGCCGGCGAACCGCTGTCCTCCGCCGCCTGATCCCCCCATCTCCGGGCCTGCCCCGCGCCACGTGACCGCCATGACCCCGATTGCCGCCCCCACTTACCTGCACGGCTTCTCCAGCACCGAACAGCACCGCCTCGTCACCCAGGCCCGCCTGCTGGAATCGTCCATCTTCAACAACATCGACTACAGCGGCGCCCAGCGCCTGCTCGAAGTCGGCAGCGGCGTTGGTGCCCAGACCGAGATCCTGCTGCGCCGCTTCCCCGAACTGCACGTCACCGGCGTGGACCTCAGCGAAACGCAGCTGGCCACCGCCCGCCAGAACCTCGAAAAGACCCCCTGGTGCAGCGAGCGCTACACCCTGCTGCAGGCCGACGCCGGCAACCTGCCGTTCGGCGCACGCGAGTTCGATTCCGCGTTCCTGTGCTGGGTGCTCGAACACGTGCCCTCGCCCGCCCGCGTGCTCAACGAAGTGCGCCGCGTGCTGGTGCCCGGCTCGCCCGTCTACGTCACCGAAGTGATGAACGCCTCGTTCCTGCTCGACCCGTACTCGCCGCACATCTGGCGCTACTGGATGGCCTTCAACGACTTCCAGTACGACCACGGCGGCGACCCGTTCGTCGGCGCCAAGCTCGGCAACCTGCTGCTGGCCGGCGGCTTCCGCGACGTGCACACCGAGATCAAGACCATCCACCTGGACAACCGCGAACCGGCCCGGCGCAAGACCATGATCGCCTTCTGGGAACAGCTGCTGCTGTCGGCCGCCGACCCGCTGCTGGAAGCCGGCCTGGTCGACCAGGAAACCGTGGACGGCATGCGCCGCGAGTTCAGCCTGGTGCAGAACGACCCGAACGCCGTGTTCTTCTTCTCGTTCGTGCAGGCCCGCGCCACGGTGTATTGAATCAGGGCGCGTTCCAGATCCGCTCCCACATCACCGCGAAGCGGCGCTTGACCCGCGCCCTGCCCTGCTCGCCTTCGTAGGCCGGGCGCAGCTGCTCCGGCGGGATCGCCACCCAGCGTTCCCCCTCCGCACGCGCCACCGCGAAGGTGAACGTGTAATCCGGTTCCAGCCCCATGCGCAGATCACTCAGCTGCAGCTGGCCATCGACCACCTGCGCGCGCATGAAGCCCCGGTTGAACCAGTTCAATCGGGCAACGGCGGGAATGTGCGCGGCCTGGCGCAGCGCCTGCACGTTTGAGGGATAGCCACGGAACGTCATCGGCCCACGGTCGGCCACCAGCGAACGCTCGCCGACCACATAGCCGCTGGGCGTCATCGCCACCACCTGCCACAGCACCGTGTTGAACGGCGTGGCGACCGAGAACCGCGGCGCATCGCCCAGCCCCATCGCCGCCAGCGCACGGTCGGCGTCGCGGTCGACCTGGTGCTTGGCCAGCAGCGACCAGCCCAGGTACCCGGTGCTCAGCACCAGCCCCGCCAGCAGCGCCTTCTGCGCCAGCGGGCGGCTGCGCGCGAACCATGCCACCGCGCAGCCCAGCAGCAGCCACACCGTGTACAGCGGGTCGATGATGAAGACGCTGGACCACATCGTCGGCGGCGGAGTGAACGGCCACCACAGCTGGGTGCCGTACACCGTGAACGCATCGAGCAGGGGATGGGTGATCAGCGCCAGCTGGATCGCCCAGAACCAGCGCGCCGGCGCCTGCGCCACGCGGCCGTGGCCGAAGCGTTTGAAACCCCACCAGATCAACAGCGCCACCCAGGGCAGCACCAGCAGCGAGTGGCTGTAGCTGCGGTGCTCGGTCATCAGCGCCACCGGGTCGGTGGCGGTGAAGGCCAGCAGCAGGGCATCCAGGTCCGGCAGGGTGCCCAGCGCGGCGCCGGCAAGCAGCGCGGCGCGGCGGTGGCCGGCGGGGGCGATGGCGGCGGCTACGGCGCCGCCCAGAACGATCTGGCTTAGGGAATCCATTGGCCGATGTTACGGGACGTCCGCGCGAGCGTGTGGCCGTGGTGGTCCAACAGGCGCAGGCTGCCGTCGGGGTCTTCGGCCAGCGCGGTCAGGCTTTCGACCCAGTCGCCGTCGTTGGCGTAGACCAGGCCGTCGCGTTCGACCAGCGCGGCGCGATGGATGTGCCCGCACACGATGCCGTCCAGGCCGCGTTGGCGCACGTCGGCCAGGCCGGCCTGCACGAACCGTTCGATGTAGCGCTCGGCGGCAACGCTGCGCTTCTTCAGGAACGCCGACAGCGACCAGTAGCGCAGCCCCAGCCGACGCCGTGCCGCGTTGAGCAGCCGGTTGCCGGTGAGGATGCGGTAGTACAGCCAGTCGCCGAAGCGTTCCTGCAGCCCACCGAAGTGGGTGGCACCGTCGTAATCGTCGCCATGCACCACCAGCAGCCGGCGGCCGTCGGCGGTGGTGTGGATGGCGCGGCGGCGCACCCGCATCGCCGGCAGCATCAACCCGCACAGCTGGCGCAGCGACGCATCGTGGTTGCCGGGGATGTAGACGATCTCGGTGCCGGCCCGGCGCAGCGCATGCAGCGCCTGGATCACCTCGCTGTGTGCCGCCTGCCAGCTGGCGCGGCGGTGGGCCAGCCACCACAGGTCGATGATGTCGCCCACCAGGTACAGCCGCTGGCAGCGCAGCCGGCCCAGGAACGCCGCCAGCTCGGCGGCGTGGCAATGTTGCGAGCCCAGGTGGACGTCGGACAGGAACACGGTCCGCCGCCACGGGGCCGGACCGCCGCCCGGGGTTGGCCGGCCGGGCGCGTCCCGTTCACTGTCCGGCAGGGCATCCGGCCCGGCCGGTGGGCCGACAGCGACCCGATCCACCCCGTGATACCGCAGACGCTGCTCGATGGCGTGCATGGCGCGTGCTCCTTCCCGGCGGCTGAATGGCCGGGAGCCTGCGCCCGTCACGCGGCAGCACGGTGACCGTTTGACGGCAGGTTGATGACGCCGCCCCCAAGGCACCGCCCGTTCGGTCGTGGTTGTCACGCTGGTGGAACACTGGGCCACGACGCTGGGACCCAATCACGCTCTGGCGGCCCCTGCCGATGGGCACGCCGGCTTAACCATGGGCAACCCCCGCTGGGCCACAATGCAATGGCGCGACTTGCCGTGTATCATTCGCGCCCATCTTTCCATCCGAATCAAAGGATATTACGCCTGATGTCCAGCTACCTGTTCACCTCCGAATCGGTCTCCGAAGGCCATCCGGACAAGATTGCCGACCAGATCTCCGATGCGGTGCTGGACGCGATCCTTGCCCAGGACCAGCGCGCCCGCGTGGCCTGCGAAACCATGGTCAAGACCGGTGTTGCGATCGTGGCCGGTGAAATCACCACCTCCGCCTGGATCGACCTGGAAGCGGTGACCCGCAAGGTGATCCTGGATATCGGCTATGACAGCTCCGACGTCGGCTTCGACGGCGCCACCTGTGGCGTGCTGAACCTGATCGGCAAGCAGTCGCCGCACATCGCCCAGGGCGTGGACCGCAAGAAGCCCGAAGAAATGGGCGCTGGCGACCAGGGCCTGATGTTCGGCTATGCCACCAACGAGACCGACAGCTACATGCCGGCCGCGATCCACCTGTCGCACCGCTTGGTCGAGCAGCAGGCCAAGATCCGCAAGAAGAAGAACTCGCCGCTGTCGTGGCTGCGCCCGGACGCCAAGAGCCAGGTCACCCTGCGCTATGAAAACGGCGCCGTGGCTGCCATCGACGCGGTGGTGCTGTCGACCCAGCATGCCCCGGGCATCAAGCAGAAGGACCTGATCGAGGCCGTCCGCGAAGAGATCATCAAGCCCGTGCTGCCGGCCAAGTGGCTGCACAAGGGCACCAAGTTCCACATCAACCCGACCGGCAAGTTCGAGATCGGCGGCCCGGTGGGCGACTGCGGCCTGACCGGCCGCAAGATCATCGTCGACACCTACGGCGGCTGGGCCCGTCACGGTGGTGGCGCGTTCTCGGGCAAGGATCCGTCCAAGGTCGACCGTTCGGCGGCTTACGCGGCCCGTTACGTGGCCAAGAACGTCGTCGCGGCCGGCCTGGCCGACCGTTGCGAAGTGCAGGTCTCCTACGCCATCGGCGTGGCCGAGCCGACCTCGATTTCGGTCACCACCTTCGGCACCGGCAAGATCAGCGATGACACGATCGAAAAGCTGATCCGCAAGCACTTCGACCTGCGCCCGTACGGCATCATCAAGATGCTGGACCTGATCCACCCGATGTACCAGCAGACCGCAGCCTACGGTCACTTCGGCCGCAAGCCGAAGGACTTCAGCTACCTCAACGCTGCCGGTGACACGGTGAACGCCACGGCCTTCTCCTGGGAGAAGACCGATCGCGCCGCCGCCCTGCGTGCGGATGCGAAGCTGAAGTAAGACACGACGTAGCACCGGGCCCTGCCCGGCGATGGTCGATACAGGAAGGGCCGCGCAAGCGGCCCTTCTTTTTGCCCGTTGCAAGCAACGGCCAACCCAAGCGAGCATGTCGGGATCGACCAGGGACGCTCGCATATGCTCTCCAACCTGTTGGACAGGTGGTTCAAGGACACCCCCGGCCACGACGCATTCGCCGAACGCTTCATCACCACCGCCCGCCGCAGCGGCGTCACCCAACCGATGACCTACGACGCCGCGCTGTTCCGCGTGCAGGTCGGCCAGAGCAGCAACTACTTCAATCTGCACAATGCGCACCGGGCGTACGTGGATGCGCCGCGTGGCAAGCAGCAGCAGGCGCTGGACCCGTTCGTGCGCACCCTGCGCGCCAGCGTTGACCGCCAGCCCGGATGGGACGAACTGCGGCCCCTGCTGCGCCCGGTCATCCGCAGCCGCGGTCAGCTGGAGCATGTCCGGCTGCAGGGCATTGCGGACACGGGATGGGACACCCCCAACACCCTGCAGTATCGCCAGCTCAGCGAGGAGTGCGTGGAGCTGATCGCCGTCGACCATGCCGAACACATGGTCACCCATCAGGAGGGACCGGCGCCGGAATGGGGCGTTTCCCTGCACGAAGCGCTCCGCATCGCGCGCAGCAACCTGCGCGACATCGCGCCGGTCGATTTCGAGCCCATCGCGCCCGGCCTGTTCCGCGCCGCATGGGCAGACTGCTACGACAGCAGCCGCGCCCTGCTGCCCGAGCTGGTGAACCGGGTACCGGTGGCCGGGCGCCCCGTGTTCCTGCTGGCCACACGCGACCTGATGATGGTGGCCGGGGAGAACGACGAGGCGGCACAAGGCCAGATGTTCGACATCGCGCTGGAGGAGATCAAGGCAGGACGGGCCATCTCCTCGGAGCTGTTCTGCCATGACGACGACGGACAGATCACGATCCGTGAGCCGGCGACGGCCGAATTGCGCCAGAAGCAGCACCAGCTGCGCCTGTCGCTTCGCCAGGATGCCTATCAGGAGCAGAAGGCGCTTCTGCAGCGCATTCACGAAGCCCACGGCGTCGATGTGTTCGTGGCCACGTTCATGGTGTACCGCAATGACACCGACACCTTCTCGATCGCCAGCTGGGCCCAGGGCGTGGACACATCCCTGCCCCTCACCGACTACCTGGCCTTCGTGGTGCCTGAGGACGACTCCCGCGTGATCCGCGCGCCCTGGAACACGGCGATGCCGATCATCGGTCACCTGCTGGAAGCCGACCCGCGCCATCTGTACCCGCCGCGCTTCCTGACCCGTGGCTTCCCCACCGCCACGCTGCTGGCGCGTCTGGAGGGGCGCTGAGCGGTAAACTCAGCCGATGCCTACCGATATCAAATCCCACCAGCTGACCATGACCGTGCTGATGTCGCCGGAGATGGCCAATTTTTCCGGCAAGGTCCATGGCGGGGCGATCCTGCGGCTGCTCGACCAGGTCGCCTACGCCTGCGCCAGCCGCTATGCCGGCCGTTACGTGGTGACCCTGTCGGTGGACCAGGTGACCTTCCGCGAACCGATCGCGGTCGGTGAGCTGGTCACTTTCCTGGCCTCGGTGAACTACACCGGTACCTCGTCGATGGAAGTCGGGGTGAAAGTGGTGGCCGAGGACATCCTCAAGCGCAGCGTGCGGCACGCGAACAGCTGCTTCTTCACCATGGTGGCGGTGGATGACGACGGCAAGCCGACCCCGGTGCCGCCGTTGCAGCTCGAATCCAGCGACCAGCGCCGCCGCCAGGCCGCCGCGCTGCTGCGCCGGCAGCTGCGGGCGGAGATGGAACAGCGCCAGCGCGAGCTGCTGGCGTCGAATCCGCCGTCGCCGGAATAAGCGTCACCCCGTGTTCTGTACGCCCTGGGATACGCCGTTCACGCATGCCACCAGGGCGCGCAGCACCTCGTCATCCTCGCCGCCGCTTTCGCGCCAGCGGCGCAGCAGGTCGACCTGCAGCACGCTGATCGGGTCGATGTAGGGATTGCGCAGGCGGATCGACAGCGCCAGCCGCTGGTCGTGCTGCAACAGCTCGTCCTGCCCGGTGATGTCCAGGATCAGTTTGCCGGTCAGCGCCAGCTCGCGCTGGATCTGCGGGAAGAACGTGGCGTGCAGCGGGCCGGCCAGCTGCGAGAACTGCTCGGCGATGGTGATGTCGCCCTTGGACAGCACCATCGCGATGTCGTCCAGGAACGTGCTGAAGAACAGCCAGTCGCGCGCCATCTCCTGCAGCGTGGCCTGGTGCCCGGCATCGATCGCCGCCTGCAGGCCGCTGCCCACCCCATACCAGCCGGGAATCACCGCGCGCGCCTGGCTCCAGGCGAACACCCACGGAATCGCGCGCAGGTTGGTCAGCGCAGCGTCCTGTCCGAGCCGCCGTGACGGCCGCGAGCCCAGCGTCATCCGTTCGATTACATCGATCGGCGTGGCCTGGCGGAAGTACTGCATGAAATCGCGCTGGCCGACGAACGCCCGATAGGCCTCCGCGCTCTTCCCGGCCACGAGGTCCATCACCGGGCGCCACTGTGCCTCGCGCGGCTCGGGCGCACGCGGGCGCAGGCTCGAGCGCAGCACCGCGCCGGTGGACTGCTCCAGCGAGCGCAGCGCCAGCGCGCGGATGCCGTACTTGCGGTGGATCACCTCGCCCTGCTCGGTCACGCGCAGGCGGCCATCGATGCTGCCGCGTGGCGAGGCGTCCACCGCATCAGTGGTCTTGCCGCCACCGCGGCTGATCGAGCCGCCGCGGCCGTGGAAGAAGGTCAATCGGATGCCGCTTTCGGCGGCCACTTCCAGCAGCTCCACCTGGGCGCGCTGCAGGCCCCAGCGCGACGCGGCGATGCCACCATCCTTGCCGCTGTCCGAATAGCCCAGCATCACCATCTGCACGTCATCGCGCGCGGCCAGGTGCGCGCGGTACACGGGGTCGGCCAGCAGGTCGCGCAACGTATCGGTGCCGCGCTGCAGGTCGTCCACGGTTTCAAACAGCGGGGCGATATCCAGCGGCACCGCGCCGGCCTCGTCCACCAGTCCGCCACGCCGTGCCAGCGCCAGCACCGCGAGTACATCGCTGCGGTCGTGGGCCATGGAAATGATGTAGCTGCCCAGGGCATCGGCGCCGTGGCGGCGGCGGGCATCGGCCAGCGCGGCGAACACCGCATCGAGGCGTTGGCCGCCGGCTTCGGTGCTGGCGGGTAATGCCTGCCCGCCGCTGGCGAACGGCGCCAGGCGCTGCGCGCGCGCGATCGCGTCGGCCGCGTCCCAGGCGTCCTGTCCATCCAGCACGCTGGCCAGCGCGCGCCCATGCACGCTCGATTCCTGGCGCACGTCGAGCCGCGCCAGGTGGAAGCCGAACGTGCGCACCCGCCACAACAGACGGCGCACCGCGAAGCCACCGGCGTGGTCGCCCTTGTTGGCATGCAGGCTGTCGAGGATCAGCGTGATGTCGTCCTCCAGTTCCCGTGGCGAGGCGTAGGCGCCCTCGGCGTCCTCCAGCGTGGCCTGCACCCGCGCGCGCATGCGGTCGTTGAGCAGGCGGTAGGGCATGTCGGCATGCCGCGGGCGCGAGACCACCTTGGGTAGCAGCTGCTGGTAGTGCGCCACCCGGGCCTGCAGCGCGTCGCTGACCGCCACCCGCTCGGTGGACTGGCTGAGCAGGCTGGCCAGCTGCAGCAGGTCCTTCTGGTAGCGGCCCAGCACCGCCTGGCGCTGCGCGTCGAGCGTGTTGCGGATGGTGCCGGCATCCACGTTCGGGTTGCCGTCCATGTCGCCGCCCACCCAGGTGCCGAAGCGCAGCAGCCGGGGCAGCGGCACGCTGTCGCCATAGGTATCGAGCAGTGCCTGCTGCAGCGATTCGTACAGCACCGGGATCACCCGGTACAGCACCTGCACCAGGTAGAAGCCGACGTGTTCGCGCTCGTCGTCCACGGTCGGCCGCACCGGCGAGGAATCGGTGGTCTGCCAGGACGCGGTGAGCGCCATGCGGAAGCGTGCCGCGTCAGCGGCGGCTTCGCCCGGGGTGCGCTGGCCGTCGAGGTTGTCGACCAGGCTGGCCACCATCAGCTGTTCTTTTTCCAGCAGCGCGCGGCGTACTGCTTCGGTCGGGTGCGCGGTGAACACCGGCTCGATGTCGATGCGCGGCAGCCAGCTGGCCAGCTCCTCCAGGGTGACGCCCTGCGCTTTGAGCTGCTGCAGGGCATCCTGCAGGCCATCGGGCTGCGGCGCGGTGCCGGCGCGCTGGTAATCGCGGCGGCGACGGATGCGGTGCACCCGCTCGGCGATGTTGACCACCTGGAAGTAGGTGCTGAACGCACGCACCATCGCTTCGGCGCGTTCGGGCGGCAGCCCGGTCAACGCATCATTGAGATCGGACAGCGGCGCCTCGCTCTCACGGCGCGCGATGGCGCGGGTGCGCACCTGTTCCACATCATCGAAGAACTGCGTGGATACCTGCTCGGCAAGCAGGTCGCCGACCAGTGCGCCGAGTCGGCGCACATCGTCACGCAGGGGAATGTCGGGGGTGGCAAAGACGATGCTGCTGCGGTACTCGTTCATCTGCGACGCACTGGCCTCGGGAACGGAATCGCATCAAGCCTAACCCAGATTGCGCGGCAATCCCTGCCGCGCAAATGGTTTCAATTGCATGTGTTGCAGCCGCCGGGCAACGCCCGGCGCGGCATCATTTGATCTTCATGCCCGGCCCGATGGTCTGCTCCAACCACCGCTCGCTTTCGGCCAGCATGGTCATCAACGACTCGCGCGCACGGTAGTGATGCGACTCGTTGGGCAGCATCACCAGCCGCGCGGTGCCGCCCAGCCCCTTCACCGCCGCGAACATGCGCTCGCTCTGGATCGGGAACGTACCGGAATTGTTGTCGTCCCCGCCGTGGATGAAGAGGATCGGATCCTTGATCCTGTCGGCGAAATTGAACGGCGACATCTTCAGGTACACGTCCTGTGCCTGCCAGAAGTTGCGCTCCTCGGCCTGGAACCCGAACGGGGTGAGCGTGCGGTTGTACGCACCACTGCGCGCGATACCCGCCTTGAACAACCGCGTATGCGCCAACAGGTTGGCGGTCATGAACGCCCCGTACGAATGCCCGCCGATGGCGATGTGCTCACGGTCGGTCACCCCACGCCGCACCACTTCATCCACGGCTGCTTCGGCATTGGCCACCAGCTGCGGCAGGTAGGTATCGTTGGGTTCCTTGTCGCCTTCGCCGATGATCGGCATCGACGGACTCACCAGCACCGCGTAGCCCTTGGCCAGGAACGCCTGCGGGCCCCAGAAACCGATGGCGTTGAAGCGGTAGGGCGAATCGGTCACCTGGCTGGCCGCCGCAGCGGTCTTGAACTCGCCCGGGTAGGCCCACATCAGCATCGGCAGCGGGCCATCCTTCTTCACGTTGTAGCCCGGCGGCAGCATCAGCGTGGCGGTCAGGTCGACGCCGTCGTTGCGCTTGTAGCGGATCTGCTCCTTGCTCACCCCACGCAGCTGCGGCAGCGGATGCTCGAAGCGGGTCAGCGCGCGCGGGGCCGCCGTGGCATCGGCCAGCGACTGCACGTAGTAGTTGGCCGGCGTATCGGGCGACTCGCGGGTGAGCAGCACGGAGGTGCCTTCCTGGTCGAGCAGTGCCTGCGGCAGCGAGTAGGTCGGTGCCTGCGAATGGAACAGGCGGGTGGCGGTGCGGCTCTCGAGGTCGAAGCGGTCCACGAACGGGCGGTCGCCTTCCGGCGAGGCGCCCTGGCCGATCAGGAAGATGCTGCGCCCATCTTCAGTGATCTGCAGGCGCGAACGCCCGTTCACGTCGCGTACCAGTGCCGGCTTGCCCGGATCGTTGTAGCGGTCCTGCGATGAGCGCTCGGACAGCAGCTGCGGGGCCTGGTCGAGCTGGTCCGGCGCGATGCGCCACTGCTTGACCACGCGCGACTTCCACCACGACTCGTTGAGCAGCGCCAGGTCGCCACGGCCCCACTGGATGCCGGCATAGCGGCTGCCCAGCTGCGCCAGCGTGACCGGCGGCGCGTCGAACGGCGCGGCCTGCATCAGCACCGCATCGCGCACCTTGGAATCGCGGGCCGGATCGCCGCCATCCTGGGCTTCGGCCCAGACCAGCGTGGCCGGCGCATCGGCGCGCCAGCTCACCTCGCGCACCCCGGTCGGCACCGCGTCGTTGCCGGTGGGCAGGCCTTCCACCAGCGGCAGGGTGGCCACGGTGTGCTGCAGCCGGCCATCGGCGGCGGACAGCACTTCGATGCGACGCGGGAAATCATCGGCCGGCACCAGGTAGGAGTATGGACGCTGCACGCGCTGGGCCAGCACATGCTGCCCGTCCGGCGAGATGCTGACATCCAGGTAGACGCCCGCGGTGGACAGCGGCGCGGTCACGCCGTTGAGCGCGACCCGGACCGGCTGCGAGCTGGCGTAGTGATCGAACAGGCGCGCATCGGCTTCGTTGCTGAGCAGGTCCTGGTAGGTGCGGATCGCGCGCACGCCGGCGTCGGCCTGGGTCTGCTGGATCGCCGGGCCGACCGGAATGCCGCCCGCGGCCGGCGCCGGGCCCTGGCCCTTGACCTGCTGGGTGACCACCAGCCCGCGGCTGTCGGGCAGCCAGTCGTAGCCGCTGCCGAACACGGTGTTGAGGTCGGCTAGCAGGCGACGCGCACTGCCGCTGGCCACGTCGATGATCCACAGCTCGTTGGCACCGCTGGCCGCCTGCACCTGGTTGAAGGCCAGGTACTGCTGGTCCGGCGACCACGCCAGCGAGGCCACCGACAACGGCTGCGGCAGACCGGTGATCTGGCGCTCCTTGCCGTCGGCGATGTTCATCAGCCACAGCTTGTCGGCGAAGGTGAACGCGCTGGCCGAGAAGGTGGCCGGGTTGATCCGCACGCCGGCCAGCTTCAGCTCGGGCTGGGCCACTTCGTTGATCGACGGCAGCGGCGGGGTCTGCAGCAGCGCGGCGATATCGCGGCGCGGCGACAGGCTCAGGGTGGGCGCGCGCGGGGCGTTGGCCACCGCCTGCAGCGCGGCCGACGGCAGCTGGTAACCCTGCGCTGCCGGCGCGGCCACGGCCTGCGGCGCTTTTTTGCCGGCGGTGGGCGTCGCCGCCAGCGCCAGTGGCGCCACCGCCAGCAGGGCCATGCCCGCGATCAGCCGGCTGCTCCAGCGCGCGCGGCGCGTACGGTCATTGCCTGTCATCTTCCCACCCCATGCTGTGCAAACCTTGGACCTTAACAGCGGGGCGCGGTTTGCCCCCCTGCCGATGGTTGGGGGCCGGCACCGATTCATGCCCGGGCGGTGCGCCGGGATATAATGGGCATCCCCTCCACCGAGGGGCGCTGCGACCGCTGCCGGACCTGTTCCGCACGGCCAGGCTCGGTGGCAGGGCTGGTTCCAACGGCGCCCGGCGAAGACGAGCCATTCGTCCATTACCGGAGCTTTTGCATGAACGCTGTTGCCAAGACCTTCTCCACCGAAGGTGATTACAAGATTGCCGATATCTCGCTGGCCGACTGGGGCCGCAAGGAACTGGATATCGCCGAGCACGAAATGCCGGGCCTGATGTCGATCCGCCGCAAGCACGCCGCCACCCTGCCGCTGAAGGGCGTGCGCGTGACCGGTTCGCTGCACATGACCATCCAGACCGCCGTGCTGATCGAAACGCTGAAGGACATCGGCGCCGACGTGCGCTGGGCCTCGTGCAACATCTTCTCCACCCAGGACCATGCCGCTGCGGCAATCGCCGCGTCGGGCACCCCGGTGTTCGCCTGGAAGGGCGAGTCGCTGGAAGAGTACTGGGACTGCACCCTGGACGCGCTGACCTTCACCCTGCCCGACGGCACCCTGACCGGCCCGGAACTGGTGGTCGATGACGGTGGCGATGTCACCCTGCTGATCCACAAGGGCTACGAGCTCGAAAACGGCAGCACCTGGGTCGACGAAAAGGCGGCCTCGCACGAAGAACAGGTCATCAAGGACCTGCTCAAGCGCGTGGCGAAGGAGCGTCCGGGTTACTGGGCCCGCGTGGTCAAGGACTGGAAGGGTGTTTCGGAAGAAACCACCACCGGCGTGCACCGCCTGTACCAGCTGGCCCAGGCCGGCACCCTGCTGATCCCGGCGATCAACGTCAACGACTCGGTCACCAAGTCCAAGTTCGACAACCTGTACGGCTGCCGCGAGTCGCTGGCCGATGGCCTCAAGCGCGCGATGGACGTGATGCTGGCCGGCAAGGTCGCCGTGGTCTGCGGCTACGGTGACGTGGGCAAGGGCTGCGCCGCGTCGCTGCGTGCCTACGGCGCGCGCGTGGTGGTGACCGAGATCGATCCGATCTGCGCCCTGCAGGCGGCGATGGAAGGCTTCGAGGTCAACACCATCGAATCCACCCTGGGCCGTGCGGACCTGTACGTCACCACCACCGGCAACAAGGACATCATCCGCATCGAGCACCTGAGCGCGATGAAGGACCAGGCGATCGTCTGCAACATCGGCCACTTCGACAACGAAATCCAGGTCGATGCGCTGGTCGGCTTCCCGGGCGTGCAGCACATCAACATCAAGCCGCAGGTGGACAAGTACGTGTTCCCGAACGGCAACGCGATCTTCCTGCTGGCCGAAGGCCGCCTGGTCAACCTGGGCTGCGCCACCGGCCACCCGAGCTTCGTGATGTCCAACTCGTTCGCCAACCAGACCCTGGCCCAGATCGACCTGTGGGCCAACAAGGACAGCTACGAGAAGAAGGTGTACCTGCTGCCGAAGAAGCTGGACGAGGAAGTGGCGCGCCTGCACCTGGAAAAGATCGGCGTGAAGCTGACCACCCTCACCAAGGAACAGGCCGATTACATCGGCGTGCCGGTGGAAGGTCCGTTCAAGCCGGAGCATTACCGCTACTGATGGTCGAGGGTTGCCAGCCAGGGGCTGGCACTACCCCACGCAACGGGCGCCTTCGGGCGCCCGTTTTCGTTATCCGGGCTTCACCCGGAGTGCACCCTGCC
>NZ_JASCOP010000103.1:0-14671 GCF_029959395.1 Stenotrophomonas sp. PS02300 | reverse complement strand
GGGCTTGGTGCCGGTGAGCTTCTCGCTGCCGCAGTAAGGTCAGTGCTGGGGGGTCCCGGACCCGGGACCCCGCACTTTTTTGACGGCCGTCACCGATTGCGCGAATTAAGCAATTTTTCACGGTTACGTCACCTGTTGGAAACCTAGATTGGCGCCGACGCGTCAATCCGTTGACGGCGCCCAGCCCCGACACCCGGTTTTCCAGTCAGGAGAGAAGCTGTGAAACACCCGATCCAACAACGCTACCGCGGCAGCCGTCGCACCCCGCTTGCCCACTCCATTTCCTCGGCCCTTGCCGGCAGCATGCTGCTGCTGGTTGGCGCCCTCGCCTCCTCCTCGGCCATGGCCCAGGACCAGGCCACCAACCTGGACCGCATCACGGTCACCGGGTCGAACATTCCCCGCACCAATACTGAAACCCCCTCGCCCGTGCAGGTGGTGACGCGCCAGGACATCGACCGCAGCGGCAAGACCACCGTGGCCGAGTAGCTGCAGACGCTCACCTCCGACGGCGCCGGCTCCATCCCCAAGACCTTCGGCAACGGCTTCGCCGGCGGCGGCGCGGGCATTTCGCTGCGCGGCCTCGGCGCCGGCTCCACGCTGGTGCTGTTGAACGGTCGCCGCATGGCCACCTACGGCCTGGCCGATGACGGCCAGAAGGTCTTCACCGACCTCAGCACCATCCCGCTGGATGCGGTCGAGCGCGTGGAAGTGCTGAAGGACGGCGCCTCGGCGATCTACGGTTCCGACGCCATCGCCGGCGTGGTCAACATCATCCTGCGCAGCGATTTCGAAGGCGCGATCCTGCGCGGCTCCTACGGCCTCTCCGGCGACAGCGACGGCGATGCGAAGAAGGCCACCTTGACCGCCGGTACCGGCGACATCGCCACCGACGGGTGGAACGCATTCTTCAGCCTGGATGTGGGCAAGACCGATGCGATCAAGATCAGCGACCGCAAGGACCGCAAGTGGATCGGTACGGGTGACCTGCGCCGCTGGGGCATCGCTGCCTCCGACGCGCAGTTCCTCACCGGCGCATTCCTCAACGGCGCCACCAGCGGCGGCTCCGGCCCGAACGGTTCGGTGTTCGATGACCGCAACGTGGATGCCGACAACCCGGCCTTCCTGGTGCCGCTGCCGGGCTGCCAGTCGGTGACCAACATCCCGGGCCAGACCGATGCCTCGATCGCCGAAGACGGGTGTCTGTACGATGCGGTCCAGCAGTTCCGCGACCTCAGCCCGAAGGACGAGTACGTCAACGTGTTCGGCCGCGCCAGCTTCGCCTATGGCGAAGGCGGCGAGATCTACACGGAAATCGGCTACTCCAAGAAGGAAACCGTGTTCAGCAACACCCCGTCGGGTGTGTCCGGCAGCTGGGGTTATCCGGGCGGGCCGCGCAACGCCAGCAGTGGCCCTGGCGCCGTGGTGCTTTCCCCGACCCATCCGGACAACGTGATCCCCGGCCAAGCCTCGCGCCTGCGTTACACGGCCTGGGACGTGGGCCCGCGCGTGACCACCAACACCAACGAGTTCACCCGCTTCCTGGTGGGCACCAAGGGCAACTGGGGCGAGTGGGGCTACGACACCGCGTTCCTGCACTCAGGTACCGAGCTGACCAACAAGCGCACCGGCTTCCTGCGTTACAGCTCCGTGCTCTGCGCCCTGGGTGATCCGGCCTGTGCCGGCGGCACCTGGCGCATCGGCGACGACGCCGGCCTCAACTCGCAGGCGCTGTACGACTACATCTCGCCGGACATCCAGGCCCGCGCCTCGTCCAGCCTGGACATGTTCGACTTCACCGTCACGCGCAGCCTGATGGACCTCAAGGGCGGCCCGCTCGGCCTGGCGCTGGGCACCGAATGGCGCAAGACCAGCAACAGCCTCACCCCGCAGACCTCCACCGACCAGGGCGACATCATCGGCCTGGGCTATTCGGCGTATGACGGCACCCAGAACGTGTACGCCGGGTACGTCGAACTGTCCGCCCCGGTGCTGGAACAGCTGGAACTGACCGGCGCGGTGCGCTACGACAAGTACGAAAGCGGCGACGGCAAGGCCACCCCGAAGCTGGGCGTGAAGTGGACCCCGGTGGACTGGGTGGCACTGCGCGCCACCTACGCCGAAGGCTTCCGTGCGCCGAACCCGGCCGAGAACGGCGACGGCGGCCTGGCCGCGTTCTCCACCGCCCGCGACCCGGTCCGCTGCGCGGCCAGCCCGCCGGCCGATGTCACCACCAACTGCGGCGCGCGGCCGGTGGCGATCATCACCAGCCCGAACCCGGACCTGGTGCCCGAGGAATCCAAGAGCTACTCCTTCGGCATCGTGCTGCAGCCGACGGCCACCACCTCGCTGACCGTGGACGCGTGGGAAATCAAGCGCACCAACGAGATCGCGCAGGGCAGCACCGCCGATGCGATCGCGGCGGGCAACGTGCTGCGTGACACCGACCTGATCGGCGGCGTTCCCGGCACCGGCACCATACTGGCGGTCAACACCGCCTACGTGAATGCCAACTCGTCGCGGGTGCGCGGTATCGATACCGATATCCGCCAGACCTTCGACATCGGCCCGGGCCAGCTGGAAATGGACCTGCAGTGGAGCCACGTGCTGAAGTTCGAACGCACCGAAGGCGACAACACGGTCGATTACGTGGGCACGCACGGCAACTGCGACGTGACCAACTGCATCGGCACGCCGGAAGACCGCATCAACTTCGGCACCACCTGGAAGCAGGACGCGTGGAGCGTCAGCGGCGTGGTCAACTACATCAGCAGCCTGGAGAACAAGGACCGCCGCGGTGGCGATTACCTGGCCTTCTACTGGGATGGCACGCCGGTGGAGAAGATCTCTTCGTTCACCACCTTCGACCTGTCCGGCCGCTGGAACATCAGCGACGCGTTCGAGCTGAACGCTTCGGTGCAGAACGTGTTCGACCGTACCGCCCCGCTCGACCCGACCACCTACGGTGGCGTGAACTACAACCCGCTGCACTTCAGCGGCGCAATCGGGCGTTACTTCACGGTGGGTGCGAAGTACACCTTCAACTGATCCACGCCGTTGTGAAACAAAAAAGCCCGGGCAATGCCCGGGCTTTTTTTTGCGGCAGGGCCACGCCCTGCGTGGCTGTGCCAAAAAAAAGCCTCGCATCGCTGCGAGGCTTCTAAAAACTTGGCGCCCGAAGTTGGACTCGAACCAACGACCCCCTGATTAACAGTCAAGTGCTCTAACCGGCTGAGCTATTCGGGCGGGGTGCGCATTGTAACCAGTTTTTCGCAGCTTGTAACCCGTCCTCGCGGAATTTCTTCACGCGCGGTGATACGGGTGGTTGGCCAGCATCGCCGCCGCACGGTACAGCTGTTCGGCCACCACCAGCCGCACCAGCATGTGCGGCAGGGTGAGCGGACCGATCGACCACTTCTCGTCGGCCAACGCAGAGACTTCGGGCGAATGCCCTTCCGGGCCACCAATCAGGAACGCCAGGTCCCTTCCCTGGCCGCGCCAATGCTCCAGGCGCTGCGCCAGCTGCTCGGAGCTGAGCTGCCTGCCCGGCACATCCAGCGCCACCACATACGCATTCTTGGGCAGCGCGGCGATCACCCGCTTGCCTTCGTCTTCGGTCGCGCGGCGCGCATCGCGCCCCTTGCCGCGCAGGCCCGGCTCGATTTCCACCAGCTCGAACGGCAACCAGTGCGAGAGCCGCTTCTGGTATTCGGCAAAGCCCTGCGCCACCCAGCTGGGCGCGCGTTCACCGGTAGCGATCAACCTGGCTTTCATCGTCATGCTCCTTCAAATGACAACGGCGCCATCGGGCGCCGTTGTCGCTACTGCGTGCGCGGGCTTCAGCGCGCGGCGTAGTCGTCTTCGTCGTCGGCGTCATCCAGCAGGCTCGGCGGCTGGTCGCCGACGGTCCACAGGCGCTCGAGCGCGTAGAACTCGCGCACGCGCGGCAGCATCACGTGCACGATCACGTCGCCCAGGTCGACCAGCACCCACTCCGCTTCGCGCTCGCCTTCCACGCCCAGCGGCATCACGCCCAGGTTCTTGGCGAACTTGACCACTTCGTCGGCGATCGACTTCACGTGGCGGCTGGAGGTGCCCGACGCGATCACCATGTAATCGGCGACGCTGGACTTGCCGATCACGTCGATTTCGACGAGATCCTTGGCCTTCAGTTCTTCGGTGGCCTTGCGCACGCAATCAAGCAGCTGCTCATTGGACGGCGCCGGGTTCGGCAGTTGGACCTTGATGGTCTGGGGCTGGGCTTGATTGTTCAAAGCAGGGCAACTCGATAAATGTGGCGCCGATTATACGGGGCGGACGAGCTGAACGTGTTCATGCCGTATGGAGGCCGTACAGCCCGTGCGCGGCGACGTAATCGGCGACCGGGGGCGGCAGCAGTTCCCGCCAGTCCCCGCCCGCGGCGATTCGCTCGCGGACTTCCGTGGCGGATTCGTTGCGCAGCGGGGCGTGCAGGCGCAGCACGCGGCCGGCCGGGGCATTGAACAGCTCACGCTCGTGGCTGGCCCAGCGGCCTTCCAGCGCCTG
The DNA here is from genome assembly GCF_029959395.1 of Stenotrophomonas sp. PS02300. Taxonomy (NCBI): domain Bacteria; kingdom Pseudomonadati; phylum Pseudomonadota; class Gammaproteobacteria; order Lysobacterales; family Lysobacteraceae; genus Stenotrophomonas; species Stenotrophomonas sp. PS02300. The sequence goes on along the minus strand of NZ_JASCOP010000103.1, from coordinate 10,126 downwards.
CTGCAGCGGGGCCGGCAGGGCCTGCTCAAGCGAGCTTCCCGGTCGGTCGGCCACGATGAAATGCGCCAGCTCGAACAGGTCCTCCCACTGGTGCCAGCTGGGCAGGCCCAGCAGGCTGTCGGCGCCCACCAGCCAGGCAATCGGCTGGCGCGGGCCCAGTTCGGCACGCAGCTCGCGCAGCGTGTCGACGGTGTAGGAAGGGGTTTCCGGCTGGCGCTGGGCGCGCTCCATCTCACGCCGGTCCAGCAGCAGGCCCGGTTCGTCGCCGATCGCCAGTGCCAGCATCTGCGCGCGCTGGGCGGCATTGGCACCCGGCGCTGGCCGGTGCGGCGGATCGGCCGCCGGCAGCAGGCGCACGGCAACCTGCAACTGGTCGCGCGCCGCACGCGCGATGGCCAGGTGCCCCAGGTGCACCGGGTCGAAGGTTCCGCCGTAATGGATGCGCAGGCCCATCGGGCTCAGGCGCGGGCCAGCAGGCGTACCGCGCGCGCTTCAGCCACCGCCACCAGCAGGCGCTCCAGCCCCAGCCAGGGATCGCCATCGGCGCGGCCCTTGGCCATGCGGTCCACCAGCCCGGCTTCGGCCACGAAGCGCTCCCAGCGCTTGGCGTCAGGGTGGCGCTGCAGGGCCCGCTTGAAGGGAGCCTGGCGCGATTCCCAGATGCCGCGGCTCTTCATCTCCGCGGCCAGGTTGCCCCCGCGCGCCTGCACCCGGGCCAGCGCGGCGGTGGACAGCATCTCGCGGATCACCATCGGCATCAGCGCGGCCACCGCCTCGCCTTCGCCGCGCAGCCCGGCCAGCATGCGCAGCACCGACGCCGGTTGCCCCGAGAAGGTGGCTTCCAGCAGCCGGAACACGTCGTAGCGGGCGGCGTCGGCCACCAGCGATTCCATGGTGTCCGCATCCAGCGTCTGGCCACTGGCCAGCAGCGCCAGCTTGTCGATTTCCTGTGCTGCCGCCAGCAGGTTGCCTTCCACCCGCTCGGCCAGCCGCTGCACGGCGGCCGGATCGGCGCGCAGGCCCTGCTGGCGCAGGCGGCGTTCGATCCAGTCCGGCAGTTCATGCGGTTTGATCGCCCAGGCCACCGACAGCACGCCGACGCGGTTCACCGCCTCGGCCCACTTGCCCTGGTGGGCCTTGCTCCATTCGTTGCAGGTGATCAGCAGGATCACGTCCGGCGCCGGGTTGGCGCAGAACTGGCTGATGACCTCCCCGCCCTCCTTGCCCGGCTTGCCGGTGGGCAGGCGCAGCTCCACCAGCCGGCGCGCACTGAACAGGCTGGGTGCGTTGAAGGTGGCGTCGAGCTGGTTCCAGTCGAAATCACGCCCGTCGGCGTCGAACACTTCGCGTTCGCTGATGCCGTCGGCGCGGGCCCGCGCACGCACCGCATCGGCCGCTTCCAGCACGCGCAGCGTTTCCGGTCCGGCAATCAGGTACACCGGCGCCAGGGCCTGGCTGGCCGGCTGACTGGAAAGCTGTGCGGGGCGCAGTCCCATCGTGCGGCCGGTCCGCCAGCGGACCGGTCAGCCGCCCTGCGGCGGCTTGACGGCCGGCACGTCGGCCGGCGGCGTGGTCGACGGCACGCCGGCAGGCGTTGCTGCCGGATCAGCGGCCGGCTTGGCGGGTCGGTTGAGCTGGCCGCGTTCCAGCTCGGCACGTACCACGCTGTCGATGCGGCGCAGGATCGACGCCGACATTTCACGGCGCAGTTCATCGGCCAGGATTTCGCGTTCGGTGGTGGTACCGGTGGAATCGGCCGGCGGCGACACGTAATCGCGCGACAGCTCGATCACCTGCTGCGGCACCAGGTCGCTGCCGTCCTCGCGGCGGAACACGAAGATCACCGCGTAGCGCAGGCTGAACTCCTGCGCACGGCCCTGCGCATCGATCGCGATGGGCAGGTCGCCCCAGCGCTCGGACACCACCTGCAGCCGTGCGGCCGGTTCCTTGCTGTCGGATTCGGCAATCGTCGCGCCCGAGGCCTGCAGGCCCCGGCGCAGCAGCTTGGCCAGCTCACTGTACGGCGCGGAGGACACCACCTTCACCGCAGCGGTGTCGGCCGGCAGCATCAGCTTGTTGCGCAGGTGGAAGCCACACCCGGCGAGGGTTACGGTCAGAACGATGGCAAGCAGGAATCGGGTCATGTTCACAGTCTGGAGGAGCCGGGCGAAGCCGGCAACAGAAAAATGGATGCCGATACGATGCCCGACCCTGCGTGAACGAAGCACGTAGAGCGGGGCTTACCCCGCCACGATGTTCACGATCTTGCCCGGCACGATGATGATCTTGCGCACGGTCAGCCCGTCCAGGAACTTCGCCGCGTTCGGCTCGGCCAGGCCCAGTGCCTCGATCTGGTCGCGCGGGGCATCGGCGGCCACCTCGATGGTGCCACGCAGCTTGCCATTGACCTGCACGGCCAGGGTCAGCGCATCACGCACCAGCGCGCTGGCGTCGGCCTGCGGGAACGGCTGGTCTTCCAGCAGCGTTTCGCCATGGCCCAGCACCTGCCACAACGCATGGCTGGCATGCGGGGTGATCGGGTTGAGCAGCAGCACGGCGGCCTGCAGCGCTTCCTGGCGGACCGCACGGCCCTGCGCGGAGCCGTCATCGAACTTGGCCAGGGCGTTCATCAGCTCCATCACCGCGGCGATGGCGGTGTTGAAGCTGTGGCGGCGGCCGTAGTCATCACTGACCTTGCCGATGGTTTCGTGAGTCTTGCGGCGCAGCGCCTTCTGCTCGGCGGTCAGCGCAGCCAGCTCCAGTGCCGGGGCAACCCCCTCGTCCGCATGCTTCTGCACCTGGGTCCACAGCCGGCGCAGGAAACGCGCCATGCCGTCCACGCCGGCTTCGTTCCACTCCAGCGATTGTTCCGGCGGCGCGGCGAACATCGAGAACAGGCGCACGGTGTCGGCGCCGTAGCGGCTCACCATGGCCTGTGGGTCCACGCCGTTGTTCTTGGACTTGGACATCTTCTCGGTGCCGCCGATCTCCACCGGCTGGCCATCGGCGATCAGCACCGCACCGGTGATGCGGCCGCGCTCGTCGCGCTGCACGTCCACGTCGGCCGGGTTGATCCAGTCCTTGGAACCGTCCGGGTTCTGGCGGAAATAGGTATCGGCGATTACCATGCCCTGGCACAGCAGGTTCTGCGCCGGTTCGTTGCTGTCCACCATGCGCGCATCGCGCAGCAGCTTGTGGAAGAAACGGAAGTACATCAGGTGCAGGATCGCGTGTTCGATGCCGCCGATGTACTGGTCCACCGGCAGCCAGTAGTTGCCGCGCTTGTCCACCGCGTCACGGGCACCCGGGGAGGTGTAGCGCGCGTAGTACCAGCTCGATTCCATGAAGGTATCGAAGGTATCGGTCTCGCGCTCGGCCGCGCCGCCGCAATCAGGGCAGGTGGTCTTGCGCCATTCCGGGTCTGCCTTGATCGGCGAACCGGTGCCCACGAAGTTGACGTCTTCCGGCAGTACCACCGGCAGCTGCTCTTCCGGCACCGGCAGTGCGCCGCACTTGGGGCAGTAGATCACCGGAATCGGGCAGCCCCAGTAACGCTGGCGGCTCACGCCCCAGTCGCGCAGGCGGTAGTTCACCCGGCGCTGGCCCTGGGCCTTGCGCTCGAAACGTTCGGCCAGCGCCTCGAATGCGCCCTGGAAATCCAGGCCGTCGAATTCGTCGGAATTGACCAGTTCGGTCTCGCGGGTCTTGTCGCCGTACCAGTCCTGCCAGCGGGTCGCATCGTAGGCGGCCTCGTCCTTGCGCGGCGACTTCAGCGCGATCACCTGGCGGATCGGCAGGCCGTACTTGTTGGCAAATTCATTGTCACGCTGGTCGTGGCCCGGCACGGCCATCACCGCACCGGTGCCGTAGCCCATCAGCACGAAGTTGGCCACCCACACCGGCACCTGGGCGCCGGTGACCGGGTGCACCGCGCGCAGGCCGGTGTCCATGCCGCGCTTTTCCTGGGTTTCCAGTTCGGCTTCGGACACGCCGCCCTGCTTCATCTCGGCCAGCAGCGCGGCCAGGGCCGGGTTGCTCTTGGCTGCATGCAGCGCCAGCGGGTGTTCGCCGGCGATGGACACGAAGGTCACGCCCATCACCGTGTCCGGCCGGGTGGTGAACACGCGCAGCGGGTCCAGCGCGCTGCCGTCGGCGTCGCGCACGTCGAACTGGATTTCCAGCCCTTCGGAGCGGCCGATCCAGTTGCGCTGCATGGTCTTGACCGAGTCCGGCCAGCCCGGCAGTTCATCCAGGCCGTCCAGCAGTTCCTGGGCGTAATCGGTGATGCGCAGGAACCACTGCGGGATCTCGCGCTTTTCCACCAGTGCGCCCGAGCGCCAGCCACGGCCGTCGATGACCTGTTCGTTGGCCAGCACGGTCTGGTCGACCGGGTCCCAGTTCACCACCGCGTTGCGGCGGTAAGCCAGGCCCTTGCGCATCAGCCGGGTGAACATGCGCTGTTCGTGCACGTAGTACTCGGGCGTGCAGGTGGCGAACTCGCGCGACCAGTCGATCGCATAGCCCATCGACTTGAACTGCCCACGCATGTGTTCGATGTTGGCGTAGGTCCACTTGGCCGGCGCGGTCTTGTTCTTGATCGCCGCGTTTTCCGCCGGCAGGCCGAACGCATCCCAGCCCATGGGCTGCAGCACGTTGTGGCCGGTCATCCGCTTGTAGCGGCTGATCACATCGCCAATCGTGTAATTGCGCACATGGCCCATGTGCAGCGCGCCCGACGGGTACGGCAGCATCGAAAGGCAGTAGTACTTCGGCTTGTCCGAGGCCTCGTTCACCTCGAAGGCGCGCGTGGCGTCCCAGAATTTCTGGGCGGCGGATTCAACCTGCTGCGGATCGTATACGTTGGGTTCGACGCTGGTCATGGAAAACACAGTTGCGGCGGCAAAGCGGCACAGCGTACCGCAGTGCGGCAAAGCGCTCCAATCATCAGCGCTGCCAATACCGGACCGGAATGGCATCCTGTTGATAAATCACGGAATTACCCATTCCCGGATAAACCACAGGCGCCATCCCGCGCGCACACCCGCGTGGATTGCGGTCGAATCCGTCAGTTCAGCCGTGGCGGACCTTGCTGGCCACCGGCAACGCAGCCGCCAGCCAGACCACCCAGGCCACGAAGGCCAGCCGCTGGGCCACCGGTGCGGGAATGACCGCCTGCAGCACGAACGCGCCCACCAGCACCGCCAGGCCGGCGGCCACGTGCAGCGCCGCCAGCCGCCCCCAGCCCGGCAGGCGCCGTGCGGCAAAACCGGACATCAGCGCGCCGGGCACGAACGCCAGCACCCAGACCATCCACGCGCTGGCGTGGTACTGGCTGGCCGGGCTCTCGATGTCGGTCGGGTCCAGCGGCAGCACGCCCATCGCGGCGAAGGCCAGCCCGGACAGCACCAGCATCTGGCCGCCCACGCGCATCGTCCACGGCGCGGTGACCGGCACCCGCGCCAGCAGGCGCAGCGCCACCACCACCGCCAGCAGTCCCGGCAGCACGAAGCCCAGCAGGTCGAAGGCCACTGCGTGCGGTATCCCGGTCGCGCCCAGCAGCGCCACCGGATGGCCCAGCGGCAGGTAACCCGGCAACACCGCACCGAAGCCCAGCACCGAAGCCAGGAACAGCACGGCGCCGGCCGCGCCGAACAAGGGGTCGAAACGTTGCACGGTCTTCATCGGGCCCTTCTCCGCAACCATTGGGGTTGCTTCTCAATATGGCCGGCACCATACACTGGGTACATCTTTAATCGTTGATTTCCCGACCATGAGCGAACTGCCCCACGTCTTTGACGCCACCACCGAAACCTTCGAAGCGCAGGTGCTGCAGAAGTCGCTGCAGACCCCGGTGCTGGTCGACTTCTGGGCCACCTGGTGCGAGCCCTGCAAGACCCTGGGGCCGATGCTGGAAAAGCTGGCCGGCGAATACAACGGCGCCTTCGAGCTGGCCAAGGTGGACGTGGACAAGGAGCAGCAGATCGCAGCAGCCTTCCAGATCCGCTCGGTGCCCACCGTGTTCCTGGTCAAGGGCGGCCAGCTGGTGGATGGCTTCCCCGGCGCGATTCCGGAAGGCCAGCTGCGCGAGTTCCTGGCCCAGCACGGCATCAGCCCTGCAGAGGCACCCGAAGCCGCCGCCGCCGAGCCGGCCCCGCTGGACCCGCAGGCGCGCGTGGATGTGCTGCGCGCCGGCATCGCCGCCGAGCCGGACAAGGAAGAGCTCAAGCTCGACCTGGCCCTGGCCCTGCTGCAGACCGGCGCCACCACCGAAGCCAGCGCGTTGATCGAGGCACTGCCGGCCAACCTGTCCACCGACGATCGAGCCGTGCGCGCCCGCGCCCGCCTGGATTTCGCCAAAGCGCTGCAGGACGCGCCCGCACCGGAGCAGCTGGAGGCGCGCATCGCCGCCGATGGCGGCGACCTGCAGGCGCGCCACCTGCGTGGCGTGCAGCAACTGCTTGGCGGCGAAGACGAAGCCGCATTGGAGCAGTTCCTGGCCATGCTGCAGAAAGACGGTTCCTACAGCGACAACCTGCCGCGCAAGCTGCTGATCGACGCCTTCAAGGTAATCGACGATGCCGCACTGGTCGGCCGTTACCGCCGTTCGATGGCCGCGCTGCTGTTCTGAGCCGCTGCGGCGTTCAGAATCCCTGCACCGGCGCCGGGCAATAATGTGATGGCGGTCTGATTTTTGACCGCGATCCATTCGGGGGGATGCGGTCTGGCCATGGGGGCTGCACGGCTGGGCCCCGCCTTCAGGGCACAGATGACCGTGAGTTCGACCCGCTTTCCGCGCGCCCGCGCCTGCTCCGCCCGCCTGCTGGTGCTGCTGGCGCTGCTGCTGCCTACCTTCCCGCTGCTGGCCCAGGACTGGACCTACCGGGTCCGTCCCGGCGACACCCTGTGGGACCTTGGGGCGCGCTACCTCAAGCCCAGCGTGGCGTGGGAACAGCTGCAGGCGCACAACCGGGTGGCCGACCCCTATCGGCTGCCGCCCGGCAGCCAGCTCCGGTTCCCCATTGCCTGGCTGCGGGTGCAGCCGGCACCGGCGCGGGTGCTGGCCGTGCGCGGCCCGGTGCAGGCGCGACGGGGCGACAACGGCCCCCTGCACGACGTTGCCGAAGGCGAGCAGCTCGGCATCGGTACCCATTTGCTGACCGGCAGCGATGCCAGCGTCACCCTCGCCTTCGCCGACGATTCACGCCTGCAGCTGCGCGAACACTCGCACCTGCGCCTGGACCAGCTCAGCCGCTATGGCCACACCGGCATGGTCGATACCCGCCTGCGCCTGGAACAGGGCCGCAGCAGCAACCGGGTCACCCCGGCCAAGGGTCCCGCCTCGCGCTACATCATCGATGCGCCCACCGCGACCAGCAGCGTGCGCGGCACGCAGTTCCGCGTCAGCGCCGGCGGCGCGGGCCGCATGGCCGCCACCGAGGTATTGGAAGGCCGCGTGCAGGTCGGCAACCGGCGTGGCCAGCAGCTGGTCACCCGCGGCCAGGCCACCCGCAACCGGGCGCTGGACGCCCGCCCCGACACCCCCGAAGCGCTGCTGCCGGCCCCGGTCCTGGCCCGTACCGGCCTGCGCCTGGACCCGCTGCCGGCACTGTTGGCATGGGAAGCAGTAGCGCAAGCCACCCAGTACCGGGTAGAAGTAGTGCGCGCCGATCAGCCGGAGATCCTCTTGTTCGCCAGGGACACCGCCGACACCACCATGACCGTGCCCGACCTGCCCCCCGGCCTGCTGCGGCTGCTGGTGCGCGCGGTCAGTGCCGATGGCGTGGAAGGCCTGGATGCGCAGGCCGATTTCAACGTGCGTGACCAGCCCGCCCCGCCGCTCACGGTGCGCCCGGTCAACGGCGACACGCTGGCCAGCCCGCGCCCGCGCTTCGAATGGAGCCAGGCGGAAGGCGCCGCCAGCACCGTGCTGCAGGTCGCCACCGAGCCGCAGTTCCTGCAGCCGGTGCTGGAGCAGGAAGGCCGCGGCACCCGCGTGCGCGCCAAGGACGACCTCGCCCCGGGCGCGTACTACTGGCGCGTGGCCTCGCGCGACGGCAACGGCCACCGCGGCCGCTTCGGCCAGCCGGTGGCCCTCGCCATCAGCGATGCGCCGGTGGACCCCGCGCTGCAGCCGCCGCAGGCAGCCAAGGGCCAGCTCACCCTGCGCTGGCAGGCCGGCGAGCCCGGCCAGCGCTACCGCGTGCAGCTGGACAAGCGCGGCGATTTCGCCCAACCGCTGCTCGACCAGCAGCTGGATCAGCCCGAGGTCACCCTCAAGCGGCCGTGGCACGGCACCCTGCACGTGCGCGTGCAGACCATCGATGACGACGGCTATGCCGGCCCGTTCTCGCCCGCGCAGCAGGTCACACTGCCCTGCCGCACCTGCTATGGCGCCGGTGGCGGCGCCCTGCTGCTGCTCCTGCTGCTGTGAGGCCGCTCACGCTCTCCTGGCCCCGGCGCATCGTGCTCGCGGTGCTGGTGGGCGTACTGGCGGCGGCAGCCAGCCACGGCCAGTGGTTCTGGAAGCAGGATGAAGCGATCTACGACACCTACGTGGGGTCGTGGGAATACACACCCGATCCACGCCTGCTGGTGGTGGCCATCGATGACAGCAGCCTGCAGCAGCTCGGCCAATGGCCGTGGCCGCGCTCGACCCATGCGCGCCTGCTCGACCGCCTCACCGCCGCCGGCAGCCAGCGCGTGGTGCTGGACCTGCTGCTGTCCGAACCGGACCGCCAGGACAGTGCGCAGGATGCCGAACTGGCCGCTGCGATCCGCCGCAACGGCCACGTGGTGCTACCGGTGCTGGCCGCACCGTCGAGCGGGCCGCGCATGGCCGAGGAACTGCTGCCGATTCCGTTGATCGCCGCCAACGCCTCGATGCTGGGCCACACCGATGTGGAAGTGGAGGCTGATGGCGTTACCCGCGGCCTGTACCTCACCGCGGGCATCGGCTCACCGCACTGGCCTGCGCTGGGCCTGGCGCTGGCCAACCTGCGCGGGCCACTGCCGGGGTTGATCGATCGTCCACGGCACGACGCGCCCTACCAATGGCACCGCAACCACTACGTGCGCGTCCGCTTCGCCGGCCCACCCGAGCGTTTCCCGCAGGTGTCGTACGCGGATGTGTTGAATGGCGATGTCGCGCCGGAAGTGCTGCACGATCGCCTGATCCTGGTCGGCATGACCGCCAGCGGCATCGCCCCGCGCCTGCTCACCCCGACCACACGCGAGCGCTGGATGAGCGGCACCGAGTACCAGGCCAACGTGGCCTCGATGCTGCTGACCGGCAACGTGATCAACGTGCTGGCACCGCCGTGGCAGGCGGCATTGAGCGGGCTGCTGGTGGCGCTGTGCGCACTGGGGCTGACCCTGCCGCGCGCGGTGGCCAGCGCCCTGCTTGCGCTGCCGCTGGCGTTGCTGTCCAGCTTCGTGCTGTTGCGCGCGGGCCAACTCTGGTTCGCGCCTGCTGCCGCGCTGACCTGCATGCTGGCGGTGATCTGCGCGTGGGTGCTCTGGCGGATCACCGCGTGGCGCCGGCAGGCCAACAGCGATGGCTTGACCGGGCTGGGCAACCGCGTGCGTTTCGAACAGACGCTGCAGCAGGAACATGATGCCGGCCGCCGCAGTGGTCGCCCACTGACCCTGGTGCTGATCGACGTGGACCACTTCAAGCAGCACAACGACCTGCACGGCCAACCTGCCGGCGACGCGGTGCTGCGCCGTATCGCCGACGAGATCCGCGCGCACGCGCGCCGCCCGCGCGACATGGCAGCGCGGTTTGGCGGCGATGAATTCGCCCTGGTGTTGCCCGATACAACGTCCGACGGCGCCGTCCAGGTCGTCGAAGACCTGATCGCCGCCGTGCGCGGCATGCACCGGGCCATCGGCCCGCAGCAGCACGCGCAGATCACCTTGAGCGTGGGCCTGTACACCCACATTCCCGACGCCACCACCGAACCGCGCCACTACTTCGAAGGCGCCGACGCCGCGCTGTACCGCGCCAAGGCCGCAGGCCGCGACGGCTACGCCACCGGCGACATGGAAACGGACAACACCGTGTAGAGCCACGCCCTGCGTGGCTGCTCTACGTTCCGGCACCGCATAGCCACGCAGGGCGTGGCTC
>NZ_JASCOP010000102.1:0-14851 GCF_029959395.1 Stenotrophomonas sp. PS02300 | reverse complement strand
GCCGGCGGGTAGCCCCCGGAGGGACTGTCAAAAACATGGATGTTTTTGCCAAGCCCCCATGGATGGGTTTACGGCGTGTCCCGGAGCGGGGCTACCCGACGGCCGCCCCAGCTCGTATGAAATGAAACGCTGCCGTTGGCGCAGAAACTCAACCGCGCTTGATCGGCGACACCCACATATCAATCCGCGCTTCGAACACCGCAGTGCCCGAAGCGTCGCAGACCTGCACATTCACCGGCAACGCATAGCCTGCTTCGGCAGCAACGATCGACTGCGCAGGCGTGGCCACCGCATGCTGGGTGCCGGTCGCCTTGGCCAGGTATTTGACCTCCATACCTTTGGGAATCCAGCGCATGCTCTTGGGCAGCGAGGCGTCGACCATCAGGCCGGCGGTGAGTTCGGCCAGGTTGCACAGCGCGATCGCGTGCACGGTGCCGATGTGGTTGGTGACCCTGCGCCGGTGCGCGATGCGGCCTTCGCAGCGGCCCGGTTCTAGCAGGGTGATGCGCGGGGCGATGCTGGCGAAGTAGGGCGCCTTGAAGCACACCGCGCGCGAGAACAGCCATTGGCCGGCCGGCCAGCGCTGCATGCGGTGGTACAGGTTCAACAGGGGAGCTGCCATGGTGTGTCTCCTCAAAAAAAACGGCGGACCGAAGTCCGCCGTTGTCGTTCATGCATGCGCAGCCGTTACGCTGCCTGCGACTGGGCGTCCTTGCGTTCGCGGTCGTAGTAGCTGGCCGAACGCAGTTCGTGCGGCTCGAAGTCGTCCACCGTGATGGTGTCCATCGTCAGCGTGCGCAGCTCTTCCAGCAGCGTGCGCTCGTCCTGGGTGATCACGCCTTCGGCCACCGCTTCGTCCAGCTGCGCGGTGAAGTCCAGCGCCTCGATGCCCTTGGTCTTGAGCGCCTTGATGAACTTGCGCTCCACCGGCTCGGCCATGATCGCCTTGGACAGGTAGCTGTTGATGCGGCCACCCGGGTTGTTCTCGCACGGGGTCAGGAACACGCCACTGGCCAGGCGGTCACGGGCTTCGTTGGGCGCCATCAGCAGCGCGGCCACGCGGTGGCCCAGGCGGTCGCCCGGCGCTTCGGCACGGCGGCCGAACGGGAAGATCAGCAGCCACATCAGCCAGCCGATCGGACGGATCGGGAAGTTGCGCAGCGCCGCCGAGAGCGATTCCTCGATCTTGTGCACGCTGTCATGGAACGCCCAGGCCAGCAGCGGCTGGTCGGCCACCGGCGCGCCTTCGTCGTGGTAGCGCTTGAGCATCGCACTGGTCATGTACACGTGGCTCAGCACGTCGCCCAGGCGGCCCGACAGCGATTCCTTGAACTTCAGCTTGCCGCCGAGGGTCATCATCGAGATGTCGGCCATCAGCGCCAGGTTGGCCGAGTAACGGTCCAGCTTGCGGAAGTAGCGGCGGGTATAGGCGTCGCCCGGGGCGGCGCCGAAGCGTGCGCCGGTCAGGCCCAGCCAGAACGAACGCACCGCGTTGGAAATGCCGAAGCGGATGTGCCCGAACAGGCTGCGGTCGAATGCCTGCAGGCCGGCCTTGGTATCCGGATCCTGCGCCGCCTTCATTTCCTGCAGCACCCACGGGTGGCAGAGGATCGCACCCTGGCCGAAGATCAGCAGGCTGCGGGTCATGATGTTGGCGCCTTCCACCGTGATCGCGATCGGCGCGGCCTGCCAGCTGCGGCCGGCGAAGTTGCGCGGCCCCAGGATGATGCCCTTGCCGCCGATCACGTCCATGACATCCGAGATCACCTCACGGCTCATGGTGGTGCAGTGGTACTTGGCGATCGCCGACGGTACCGACGGCACGTCGCCACGGTCCACCGCCGCGGCGGTGGCCTGGCACAGCGCGCTGATCGCGTACGCCTTGCCGCCGATGCGGGCCAGCGCTTCTTCCACGCCTTCGAAGCGGCCGACCGACAGGCCGAACTGCTTGCGGATGCGCGCATAGGCACCGGTGACCACCGCGCCGGCCTTGGCACCGCCACTGGCGGTGGAGGGCAGGGTGATCGAGCGGCCCACGGCCAGGCACTCGTTGAGCATGTTCCAGCCCTTGCCGGCCTTCTCGGCACCGCCGATCAGCTGGGTGAGCGGAATGAACACTTCCTTGCCGCGGATCGGACCGTTCTGGAAGGTCGAGTTGAGCGGGAAGTGGCGGCGGCCGATTTCAACGCCGGCGGTGTCGCGCGGCAGCAGGCCCAGGGTGATGCCGATGTCGCGGGTCGGGCCGATCAGGCCGTCCGGGTCGTACATGCGGAAGGCCATGCCGATCAGCGTCGCGACCGGGGCCAGGGTGATGTAGCGCTTGTCGAAGGTGAGCTTGACGCCGAGCACCTGCTCGCCGTTCCACTCGCCCTTGCAGACAATGCCGTAATCGGGAATCGAGGTCGCATCCGAACCGGCGAACGGACCGGTCAGGCCGAAGCACGGCACTTCGCGGCCATCGGCCAGGCGCGGCAGGTACTGGTCCTTCTGTTCCTGGGTGCCGTAGTGCACCAGCAGTTCGCCCGGGCCCAGCGAGTTGGGCACGCCGACGGTGGAGCTGACCACGCTCGATACCGACGCCAGCTTCTGGATGACCTTGTGGTGGGCCAGCGCGCTGAAGCCCAGGCCACCGTATTCCTTCGGAATGATCATGCCGAAGAATTTGTTCTTCTTGATGAAGGCCCACATGTCCGGCGGCAGGTCGGCGTAGACGTGGGTGATTTCCCAGTCATTGACCATCGCGCACAGTTCTTCCACCGGGCCATCCAGGAAGGCCTGTTCTTCGGCGGTGAGCTGCGGCTTGGGGTAGTTCAGCAGCTTGTTCCAGTCCGGATCGCCGGTGAACAGCTCGCCTTCGAAACCGACCGAGCCGGTCTCCAGCGCGATGCGTTCGGTCTGCGACAGCGGCGGCAGCACCTTGCGGAACACCTTCATCATCGGCGCGGTCAGCAGCGGCTTGCGGATGAACGGCAGCAGCAGCGGCACGGCGATGACGGCAACAATGGCCGCGGCCACGATCGTGGCGGTCTGGTTGATATAGGGAACGAACCAGCAGGCAGCCAGCAGCACCAGGCTGACGAGCGTCCAGGTGATCAGCCGCATCCGGTGGTAGGCGACGATGGCGCCTGCCAGCAGGATGGCGAGGAAGGGAACGACAATGCTCATGAGCGTGCTCCGGTGACGTGCTCGGTTGTGGCGGACTGTGCCACGGCGGAGGCCGAGGGCAACACGTCCAGATAGTCCAACACAGTAGCGATAAAGGCGTTGTTGTCGTCGCCGGCGACCATATGCGTGGCCTCCGGCAACTGCACGTGGCGTGCGTGCGGCACCAACGCCAGGAATTCGGCCACCGTTTGCGGGGTGACCAGGGTGCTGCGCCCGCCGCTGACCAGCAGCACCGGGCATTTCACCTGGCGCGCTGCTTCTGCAAGCGCATCCTGGTGCTGTTCGCTGTCGCGCGCCAGTTCGGCAACCAGGCGCGGGTCCCAATGCCAGCGCCAACGGCCATGGCCGTCTTCGCGCAGCAACGCGCGCAGTGAATCTTCCGACTTGCGCGGGCGGTGCGGCAGGTAGGCCGAGATCACGTCGGCCGCCTGTTCCAACGAGGCGAATCCTTCCGGATGCGCGGTCATGAACATCAGGATCTTCTCCACCCCGGCGGTGTCCCAGCGCGGGGTGATGTCCACCAGCACCATGGCCGAGAACAGGCCGGGCCAGCGCGCTTCGGCAAGCAGGCCGAACAGCCCGCCCATCGACGCGGCCACCAGGATCGGCGGCTGCGGTTGTTCGCCGGCCAGCACGATCAGGTCGTCGGCAAACTGCTCACCGTGGTACGCCAGCGTCGCCGGGTTCCAATCCGAATCGCCGTGGCCGCGCGCGTCGTAGGCCAGCGTCTGGTAGCCGGCCGCGGCCAGCGACTGCGCGGTGGCGGTCCAGGCGTGCCGGGTCTGGCCGAAACCATGGGCGAACAGCACGGTGCCGCGGCGGCCGGGGGCCGAGCGGGTTGCCGCCAGCACGGCGTCGTGCGCGGCGGTGAGGCGCTCGTCGGTGGTGGCGGGCGGAAGAGGGGTCGGGGTTACCATACTTGCTAGTATGGACCTGGCCTCGGGCATGTCAATACTCTCTAGTATGGTTGGCACGCCCAGGCAGCCACGCAGGGCGTGGCTGTACGGGGTGCAGGCCCGACAGCGCAGGGTTTTCCAGTCGCGGTTTCGGGCAATTCCACACAAACCGACCCCGGCGTATGGTTAAATCAGCGCATGAATGAACCTGAAGCTTCCGCCGGCGAGCCCCGTGCCGGCCGCAACAGCCGCCTGAGCGCGGAAGACTGGGCGCAGGCCGCCTTGGATCTCATCGCTGAACAGGGTGTCGGCGCGGTGGCGGTGGAGCCGCTGGCGCGGCGCTTGGGCGTGACCAAGGGCAGTTTCTACTGGCATTTCCCCTCGCGCGATGCGTTGCTGCAGGCCGCGCTGGAGCGTTGGGAGCTGTTCGAGCAGGAACAGGTGTTCGGCAGCCTGGAAGACGTGCCGGATCCGCGTGCACGCCTGCGCCAGCTGTTCCAGGTGGTGGCGCACGAAGTGCAGCCTCACATCATCTACAGCGAACTGCTCAAGGCGCTGGACCACCCGATGGTGCGCCCGGTGATCGACCGCGTGTCGCATCGTCGACTGGAGTACCTGGTGGCATCGTTCCGCCAGGCCGGGTTGAGCCGTACCGATGCGCAGCATCGTGCGCGGCTGGCCTATGCGGCCTACGTGGGCTTCCTGCAGTTGTCGCTGCAGCTGCAGCAGCCCAAGCCCGCGCGCGAGGATTTCGAAGCGTATGTGGAGCATGTGATCGAGACGCTGATCCCGATCGGTTGAGCCCACTGCACGGGTAGCGAAAAGGCCGCGGAATGCGGCCTTTTTCATGCGTGGAAGATGGCGCCGGACGCAGCGCCGGCACAAAAAACAACGGCCCCTTTCGGGGCCGTTGCTGCATCAGGTACCGATCAGTGGATCGATCAGAACTTCTGCTTGTACTGCACGTAGTAGTAGCGGCCCGGCAGGTCGTACTGCGGGTCGAACATGTTGTACGACACCGAGTACGAGGTCGGCGGCTGCTTGTCCCACACGTTGTTCAGACCCAGCATGACGGTGCCGTTCCACGGGGTGTTGTAGCGGAACTGCACGTCGTGGTAGGTGGTCGCGCCGATGTGGTTTTCCTGGTTGTCCGGATCCGAGCAGTAGCCCGACAGGGCGCCGCCCAGCAGGCAGGATTCGGTCATGCCGGACTTGTAGCGCAGGCCGTAGTTGATGCCGAAATCACCCAGGGTCCAATCCACGTACAGGTTGGAACGGATGCGCCAGTACGGATCCTGGTTCAGGTAGCGACCCTGGCGGCCGTCGACTGCGGAGTCTGCGGTGGCCTTGGTTTCCCACTTGCTCAGGTAGGTGCTGTCCCAGGTGACGGTGAACTGGCCGAACGAGGTTTCCGGCAGGCGGTAAGCCAGGCCCAGATCCCAACCTTCCACCTTGTAGGAGGACAGGTTCAGCAGCGGCATGTCGACGTTGACGATCGCGTAATGCTCGTTGTCCGCGCCGTAGTTCGGGTCACGCGTGATCAGCGGGCAGTACTGGGCCTGTTCCTGCGGCGAACCGCCGTAGCAACGGCTCATGATGTCGTCGATCGACGGGCGGGTGATCGAGTCTTCGATTTCGATCTGCCACCAGTCCAGCGTGACGTTCAGGCCGGTCACGAAGCTCGGGCTCCACACCAGGCCCAGCGTCTTGCTGGTCGAGGTTTCCGGCTTCAGGTCCGGGTTGGACTGCCAGGTGAACGGCTCTGCGGTCTGCAGCGGACCCGGGTCGCCATCGGTGTTCGGCTGGACCAGGTTGGCCGGCACGCCCTGGGCCTGGCACTGGGCCAGCACGCCACCGGTCGGGTTGTTGGCCGCGGCGCAGGGATCGGCGTAGGTTTCGAACGAGTCGGTGTCGCCACGGAACAGATCGTTGATGCTCGGCGCGCGGAAGCCTTCCGAGTAGTTACCGCGGATCATCAGGTCGTCGATCGGCTTCCAGCGGAACCCGTACTTGTTGTTGGTGGTGTTGCCGAAGTTGCTGTACTTCGAGTAGCGGGTTGCCACGCTGAAGTCGAGCAGCTTGGCGCCCGGCAGGTCAGCCAGCACCGGAATCGACAGTTCGAGGTAGACCTCGTCCAGGTCGTAGCCACCCTTGGTCGGGCTGGCGCCGTTGCCGGTGCTCAGGCCAGCGGCGATGAAGGCGTCCGGATCGAACTGACCGGTTTCCTTGCGGTACTCGTAACCCGCTGCGAAGGCCAGGTCACCGGCCGGCAGCGGAACGATCGTGCCGGAGATGTTGGCGTAGTAGCCCTTGGAGACCTGCGAGGCCGAGTCATGCGCGGTGAACGAGGTGTAGTCCAGCGCAGCCTGCGAGATCGAGCCTTCCGGACCCAGCGGGTTGATCGGGGAGCAGCCCGGGATGATCGCGCCACCAGCGCCGAAGCAGACGGCCTGGCCGGTCACCGGGTCGATACCCGACGGGCCGTAGGCCGCGTCCAGGTTCTGTACGTTGAACAGGCCGTAGGTCAGGTCGTTCTGGTCGGTCTTGTCGTAACGGTAGCCGACGTCCCAGTCAAAGGTACGGTCAGCGAACTCGAAGAAGCCTTCGAAGCCACCGTAGAAGTGCCAGTTCTTGACGTTCTGGTTGAACGAACGGCCGCCGGTTTCATTGAAACGACGGTTCACGCCGGTCAGGTTGACGCCGTACGGGTTGTACATGCTGTCGGCGCTGAGGGTCATGCCGGTCACCGGCATGGCGGCCAGCAGCTGCTCGGACTTACGCTCGTTGTACATCGCTTCCGTACGGAAGGTGATGTTGTCGGTGACGTTGTACGAACCCGAGGCGAACAGCGAGGTGCGCTCGTTCGGGGTCAGCAGGTAGTTGTCCGGAGCGGTGTTGTAGCCGTGCACGTTGGCCACGAACGGGGTTTCAACGCCGTTGATGATCACGTAGCGACGGCCAGCGCGCAGGTACGAACCCGGGATGCCGGTGCCGCTCTGGCCGCTGAAGAACGGCGGGCCACCGGCGGAGATCTTGCGATCACCGGCCATGACTTCGCGTTCGTTGACGTAGGAGGCGCCGATCATCACCGACGCGCGGTCGGTGGTGGTGCCCAGCACGAAGTCGGCGGCTTCACGCTCGCCGTCGCCCGCGCTGTACTGGCCCTTGTAGAAGTTGGCTTCCGCGCCGTCGAAGTCCTTCTTGGTGATGATGTTCACCACGCCGGCGATGGCGTCGGAACCGTAGATCGTCGAAGCGCCGTCCTTCAGCACGTCGATGCGCTCGACCATGGCCACCGGGATGGTGTTCAGGTCGACGCTGCCGTCCAGGCCGGTGGTCCAGCGGCGGCCGTTGACCAGCACCAGGGTACGCTGGGTGCCGAGGTTACGCAGGCTGATGCCGGCCGAACCATCACCACCGTTGTTGAAGGTACGGTTCAGCGCAGCGCCGTTGGCGGAGATGCGCTGCAGGACGTCGGCGATCGAGGTGACGCCCTGCTTGTCGATGTCCGCGCGGCTCAGGCTCAGCACCGGCTGCGAGGTCTCGATGTCGGTGCTCTTGATGCGCGAACCGGTGACCGAGATGCGGTCCAGGTTGGTCGTATTGGCGGCTTCCTGCGCCTGCGCGGTGGCGGTGCCGGCCGCGACGACCAGTGCAACGACCACTGCATCACGCAGCTTGTTGGACTTAAAGTTCATTGCTCTCTCTCTCCAAGGGAATCTTGGGTATTCACTGGGGTGTTTGCCTCAGGCGGTGCCAATAGAGAGCACCAATGACCACAAGGCTGACTCGATAGTAACTGCCACTTCGAAAGAATTAAAGTAGCGTTAATGAAGTCTGTGATCTGTGTGAAATTCGGCAAAGTCCTTGTGGATCAAGGTCCTTGAGAGGGTTGTAAGCGTCAGATGACTCATTTGTTAACAAATTGTTAGCAAAATAGTTGCAGTTGTTTTGTCACGCTCTGTATCAGGTTGGCGTGTTCAGCGATTTCAACGGGGGCGCTGGAACGACAAAGGCGCGCCATTGGCGCGCCTTTTCTGGTCTTTCCGGGTCATCGAAAGGTGGACTCAGAGGTCCTGTTCGTACCGCACGTAGGGGACGGTGCCCTCATCGGTGCTTTCGTTGCGGGGGGCGAAGGGGTTCTTGCCGCGGGTGACCACGTTTTCCGCACCGACGGTGAGCTGGCCGCTCCAGGGGGTACGCCAGGTCAGGCCCACGCCCAGGCCTTCCCACTTGCCGGGCTGGCCCGGCACGTCGACCACGCGGCCGATGATGTTGCCGCTGAAGTTGCCGTAGCCGGCACCCAGGGTGAGGCTCTTGCTGTCCCAGCGGTCCACCAGGGCCGGGGACATGTCGGACAACGGCACCAGGCGCGCCTTGGCATAGGTCCCGCCAATGGAGACGAAGCCCTCGCGGCCGATGTTCTTCTGGCCGAACACGGTCAGGTCGTTCTGCTCGGCGCGCAGCGCCGGCGACTTGTTCGGGCCGGCCAGCCAGGCGGGCAGGGTGTCCTTGCCGGTGCCGGCAGTGATGCCGACGCGGCCGCCGGGGCGGTTGAACGCCGCCGTCCCGGTGACCCGGCGACTCAATGCGTTGTCGTCCTCGTCACCCAGGCTGGCCAGCATGCAATGGCTGGCGAGCCCGCTGATGCTGGTGCCGCGGCTGCTGTTGCAGAGCAGGCCAAGCGAATCGCCCGAGGACAGCCCGAAGGCGGCATCCAGCGAACTGCGCCCGAAGTGCCAGCGGGCGCCGGCAGCCTGTTCCCCGGTGGGTTCCAGGTAGAGCAGGGCTTCGACCTTGCCGCTGCCCTTGTTCCAGACCGGAATCACCGTGCTGTCCTGGCGGGCCTTGGATTGCGCATAGGCGCCCGGGATCGCGGCGAAGGCAATCATCAGGGCCAGTGGTAGACGCAAAAGGGCGCGCATGGGAATTCTCAGACAGCGGTGATGAGCACAAGTTCCCGCCGAAGCGGGACACTGATCCTAGGGCGTTTATGAATTCTTAACAAGTCTTGGTTCTCCCCAGAACAAAACTCGCGCGGCGATTACTGAAGCCGTTCAGGTGCCGGTGAGGAAACAGCGGCATCGCGGAACAGTATGTCGAATTCCGTCAAGGGAAAGTGATACTCCCGTCCGCAAAATTCGCAACGGATGTCCACCGCCCCGGTCGGCTCGGCGGCGGCCCGGGCCTCGGCCTCGCCCAGCGACTGCAGCATGCTCTCCACCCGCTCGCGCGAGCAGGAGCAGGCAAAGCGGAGCGGGCGCTCGCCCAGCAGCTCGGGGGCCTCCTCATGGAACAACCGGTGCAGCAGGTCGGTGCCGTCCACGTCCAGCAGCTCCTGCTTGCCCAGGGTCTCGAACAGCGCACTGGCCCGGGACCAGCCG
The DNA here is from genome assembly GCF_029959395.1 of Stenotrophomonas sp. PS02300. Lineage (NCBI taxonomy): Bacteria > Pseudomonadati > Pseudomonadota > Gammaproteobacteria > Lysobacterales > Lysobacteraceae > Stenotrophomonas > Stenotrophomonas sp. PS02300. The sequence goes on along the minus strand of NZ_JASCOP010000102.1, from coordinate 5,406 downwards.
TCGGTATCGCCCTCGTCGCCGGGCAGCTTCTGCAGCAGCAGGCCGGCCGCGCGCTCGCCATCGGCCGCCAGCAGCAGGCGGGTGGGAAGCTGTTCGGACTGGCGGAAATAGTCTTCGAAGGCCTCGTCCATTCCGGACGCGCCCAGCCCGACCAGGCTCTGGTAGCGCTGCGGTTCGCGCGGGTCCAGGCCGGGGTTCTCGATGGTGATGGCCAGCAGGGCGTCCTCGCCCAGCGCGGTCAGGTCGCGCGGGGCATCGCCTTCGCCGGACAGCTGGACGATGCCGCGCAGGGTGCCGGCGGCGGTGCACTCGGCAAACAGCGTACGCATGGCGGTGTTGCTGCGCAGCTGGATCGACAGCCGGCCGTCTACCTTGGTGTGGCCGGTGAACAGGGCCGAGGCGACAGTGGCTTCGCCCAGCAGCTCGGCCGCGGCCGGCGGGTAGGTGCCATGGGAAAGGATCTGCTGCCAGCTGGCGTCGAGGTGCACGTGCACGCCGCGGACGCCGGCATCGGGAAGCAGGAAACGGACAAGGGAATCGGTCTGGGCGGTCATCGGGTCGGTGGCTGCGCTTAAGTAATGAGGGCGTGTTGCCGGATAATGCGCCGACAACCGTGCAAGCAGAGGATGCACCACTAATGGGGGCAGAGCGCAGCAACCACAAGGCCGAACCGGGCCTGGAACCGTCCCGCCGGCGCCGCTGGCGCTGGAAGCATCTGCTATGGCTGCCGGTGCTGTTCGTGGCCGGCAGCGTGCTGCAGGTGGCCGTACTGCGCTTCATCGACCCGCCGCTGTCGACGGTGATGCTGTGGCGCTATGGCGAGGCGCTGGGCCAGGGCGACTGGAGCTACCGGCTGCACTACCAGTGGCGCGACCTCGACCAGATGGCGCCGAGCCTGCCCATTTCGCTGGTGGCGGCCGAAGACCAGCGCTTTCCCGAGCACAACGGCTTCGACCTGCAGGCCATCGAAAAGGCGCGCGACCACAATGCGCGCGGCGGGCGCCTGCGCGGCGCCAGCACGATTAGCCAGCAGGTCGCCAAGAACCTGTTCCTGTGGCAGGGCCGCAGCTGGGTCCGCAAGGGGCTGGAGGTCTGGTACACGCTGCTGATCGAAACGCTGTGGCCGAAGTCGCGCATCCTGGAGATGTACGCCAACATCGCCGAGTTCGGTGACGGCATCTACGGGGCGCAGGCGGCGTCAAAGCAGTTCTGGAACAAGGATGCCGCGCGGCTGTCGCCGGCTGAAAGCGCCAGGCTGGCGGCCGTGCTGCCGGCCCCGCGCCGGTACGATGCCGCACGCCCCGGCCCGTACGTGCAGCGCCGCGCCGCCTGGATCCAGCGCCAGTCGCGGCAGCTCGGCGGCGGCGCCTATCTGAAGGATGAGTGAGCCATGACAATCGAACGCCTTACCCTGGTCATCGCGGCCCACAACGAAGCGCTGGCACTGCCGCTGCTGCAGCCGCGCCTGCGCGCGGTACTGGACGGCCTGGAGGGAATCGAGGGCCGCATCGTGTACGTCGACGACGGCAGCACCGATGCCACCTGGCAGGTGATGCAGGCGCTGGCGGCAGCCGACGACTGCGTCGGCGTGCTGCGCCTGTCGCGCAACTTCGGCAAGGAGGCGGCGCTGACGGCCGGTCTGGATTTCGTGGACGGGGGCGCGGTGATGATCCTCGATGCCGACGGCCAGGATCCGCCGGAGCTGATTCCGGAGTTCGTGGCGCTGTGGCGGCAGGGCTATGACAACGTTTACGGCACCCGCCAGGTGCGCGATGGCGAGAGCTGGCTCAAGCGCAGTACGGCGGCGGCGTTCTACCGGGTGATCGGCCGGATGTCGCGGATTCCGATTCCGGCTGATACCGGGGACTTCCGGCTGTTGTCGCCGCGCGCGCTGCAGGCGCTGGGTCAGCTGCGTGAACGCCACCGGTTCATGAAAGGCCTGTTCGGCTGGGTCGGCTTCCGCCGTATCGCGTTGCCGTATCACCGGCATGCGCGGATGGTGGGGGACAGCAAGTTCGGCTTGTGGAAACTGTGGAACTTCGCGCTGGAAGGCATCACCAGTTTCTCCACGGTACCGCTGCGTGCGGCGACCTACCTGGGTATGGCCACGGCCAGCGTGGCCTTCCTGTTTGGACTGTGGGTGGTGCTGAAGGCGGCGCTGTACGGTGACCGGGTGGCCGGCTACCCCACGATGATGGCGGTGATCCTGTTCCTGGGCGGGGTGCAGCTGATCGCGCTGGGCCTGATCGGGGAGTACCTGGGCCGGCTGTACGAGGAATCCAAGCAGCGGCCGCTGTACCTGGTTGACACCTGGCATGCACCGTTCGTGGCAGACTCGGCCGTGCATCCCATCGGTGGAGAGCAGCGAGATGACCACGGTACGACAGCTGTTGGAAGGCAAGTCCCCTGAGGTTTTCGCGGTAGGCCCGGAATCGGCGGTGATCGACGCGATCCGGTTGATGGCCGACAAAGGCATCGGCGCGGTCCTGGTGATGGACGGCCGCAGCCTGGTCGGCATCCTGTCCGAGCGCGATTACGCGCGCAAGGTCGTGCTGCACGAGCGTTCGTCGCGGACGACGAAGGTCAGCGACATCATGACCGCCAAGGTGGTGACGGTGGCGCCTTCGGAGCAGGTGGAACACTGCCTGCAACTGGTCACCGACTACCGCATCCGCCACCTGCCGGTGGTGGACAGCGGCGGCGTGATCGGCGTGATCTCCATCGGCGACCTGGTGAAATCGGTCATCGACGAACAGGCCCAGAAGCTGGACCAGCTGCAGCAGTACATCGTCGCCGGCTGAGCTGCCGGTGGCGTGGGTGTCGCCGGTAGGCATCGACCGTTGGTCGATGCACGCGAAGAGCAGCGTTTCAGTTGTTCCGTGCTGGGGCGGCCGACGGGCAGCCCTCTACGGGACACGCCGTAAACCCATCCATGGGGGCTTGGCAAAAACATCCATGTTTTTGACAGTCCCTACGAGGGCTACCCGCCGGCCGCCCCCGACAGTGGGTCGTGTGCGGATGCAAACGGCAAACACGCATGGCGTGTCCCTGCGCGCCAGCGGCGCGGTAGGGTCGGTTCCCGAACGACCGCACGGAACGCCACCACGTTCAATGGCGCATGAGAACAATCGGCGTTGCCGTTGATTTCCGTTAGCCACCCGCCGGCCCTGCGCGACGAACATATCAGGCGAGAGCTTTCGCTCTTCGCCGATCACTTCGCGTAACGACCGCCACAATTCGAATCCTCACCCGGCCCGGTTTCAATCGTGGCCAGCAGCGCCGCCGGCGGGGCAATGCTGCCCAGCGTGAGCGCGATTGCGCCGCGCACTCCCAGCGCCTTGAAGTCCGGCCGGAACGACGGATCCTTGAACGTGCCGCCGATGCGCAGCGGCGAACGCAGCGCCAGGATGCTGATGTCCTTGGGACGTGGACGCAGCAGCAGGTCGAGCTTTTCCTGCTTCAGGTCGACGGTGCCTTCGCCCAGGATCAAGGTGTCGGTGGTATCGAACGCCAGCTGCTGCGAGGTCATCAGGCCACGCTTCACGCCAAAGTCGCCCCACGCGCAGCGCAGCGGAATCTGCTTGTCGCCGGTGAACAGGAACTTCAGCGACTCGGCCACGTCCAGGCCGGCCAGTTCCATGATCAGGTTGCCGACATGGCCGCGTCCGATGCCCACCGCCACGGCGCCATCGGAACTGCCCAGCATGGTCGCGATCGAGTTGCCGCTGCCACTGAGGTTGACCTCACCGCTGATTCCGCCAGAGGCCTGCTCGGCCAGCTTCGCGTCGGGGAACAGCTTGCCCAGCTGCACCTTGCGGATGCTGGCCTTGAGCTGGGTCGCGATGGTGGGGGTGCGGGCATCCATGCGGATGGTGCTGCGGATGTCGCCGCCGGCCACGCCGAAGTTGAGCGGCTCCAGGCGCAGCAGGCCATCATCCAGTTTCAGGTGCGCATCCATGTCGTCCAGCGGCAGCGCGGGCGAGTTGATGCGTTGTGCCTTCCAGTGCACATCGGCGTCCATCGCGCGCAGCTTGCTGAGGTCGTACGGCGTATCCGGAAGCACGCGTGCCTTCACCGCGAGTGCGGCGGCCTTGGCCTTCTGTTCGGCATTGGCCGATTCGCCGGCACCGGTCTTGGGCGGCGCGCCGACAAAACCGGCGAGGTCATCGAAGTCCAGCCGCTTGGACACCAGCTCGGCCTTGAGGAACGGCCGCTCGCCACTGACGTCGATCTGCGCGGTACCGCCCAGGTCGCTGTCGCCGGCCACGCCAGTGAAGTTTTCGTACCGCCAGACATCGTTGTTGCGCTTGAGGCGACCTTTCAGGCGATAGGGCGGGGTCGAGGGAATGGCCAGCCCGACCAGTGGATACAGGTCTTCCATGTCCTGCCCGCTCAGCGCGAAATCCAGATCGAAGGTGCGCAGCGCAAAGGGGTTGGTCAGGGTGCCGCTGGCGATGGCGCGGGTATTGCCGGCGCGGCCATCGAGATGGATGCGGAACGGGTGGTCGCTGTTGGTCAGTTCCAGCGGAGATTCGGTATTGCCAGCCAGCGTGAACGGATTGCCCTGCCAGCGGCCCTTGCCGCTGACCATCAGCGGCGGTGCGCTGTCGGCATTGCGGGGTTTGCCGCTGGTGATGGCGACCAGGATGTCGGTTTTCCCGGCGGCATCGAGGAATTTCAGGCGGCCATCGTCAACCAGCAGCCGCTGCAGCACGGGCGGTTCGCCATCGCTGGGGCCAAGAAAATCCCAGTTGCCGGGCTGGTCCTTGCCGGGCGCGGTTTCCAGCAGCAGGTCGGGGCGGGTCAGGCGGATTTCGGGAATGCGGATTTGCCCGCGCAGCAGGGGCCAGGCGCGCAGATCGATTTCAGCACGGTCGGCGCTGGCCATGCGCGGGGTCTTGGACCATTCGGCATTGGCGAAGGTCAGGCCGTCGGCACGCACGGTAAGGGTGCGCCCGAGATCGACATCCAGATTGCCACCGATATGGAATTCGCGCCCGGTCTTGGCCTGCACCGCGCGTTCGACCGGCCCTTTGAACCAGTTCCAGTCCCACAGCGCGATCACCAGCAGGATCAGAGCGAACAGGAACACCAGCACGGCCAGCCAGCGTTGCCCGCGCTTCCCGGGGCGGCGCAGACGCCAGCGTGAGCGGGAGGAGGGCGTATCAGGCGTAGGCGCGGGGACGGTATTCACACGCCCATCCTTGCCCGTTCATCGTGCAGGTAACGCGAAGCATTGGTAAGGATCGCGTCAGTGTGGCGCCAAAAGCCAAAAGCCAAAAGCCAAGCTAAAGCGCGTGCTGTTCACTTTTACGAGCTGGGGCGGGCGGGGGTATGCCATTGCGGGACACGCCGTGAACCCATCCATGGGGGCTCGTTCGCGCCATCCATGGCGCTCTACGGTCC
>NZ_JASCOP010000101.1:0-14942 GCF_029959395.1 Stenotrophomonas sp. PS02300 | reverse complement strand
GCCACGCAGGGCGTGGCTCTACGGGCGGTGCAGTAGAGCCACGCCCTGCGTGGCTGCGCGCCGCCGGATCAGCCAATATCCCCCAACCGCGCTTGCAGGGCCGCAATCGCGGCCAACCCCGCGGTCTCGGTACGCAGGATCCTCGGCCCCAGCTGCAATCCCTGGAACCCGGCGGCCGCCAAGGCCTGCCGGTCACGCGGCGACCAGCCACCCTCCGGCCCGATCGCGATCACCACGCCCCCGGGCGCGGCCTCCAACGTCGACAACCGGTGCTCGCCCAGCGGGTCCAGCGTCAGCTTCAGCGCTTCCGCCGGCATCGCCTTGGCTGCCTCCTGCACGCCCAGCGGCGCCGCTACCTCCGGCACCCGCGCGCGCCCGGACTGACCACAGGCCGACACCACCACGCTGCGCCAATGGGCCAACCGCTTCTCGGCACGCGCCGCATCCAGCTTGACCTCGGTGCGCTCGGCATTGACCGGCACGATCGCCTGCACGCCCAGTTCGGTGGCCTTCTGCAGGATCAGGTCCATCTTCTCGCCGCGCGCGATGCCCTGCAGCAGGGTGATCGACAACGGCGATTCGTTGTCCAGCGCCTGCGCGGCGTCGATCCGCACGCGCGCGTCGCGCTTGCCCGATTCCACCAGCGTGGCCGCGTAGTCGTGGCCATCGCCATTGAACAGCACGCAGCCTTCGCCTTCGCGCAGGCGCATCACGCGGACCAGATGATTGGCCACCTCTTCCGGCAGCGACAGGGTCTGGCCGACGGCCAGGGGGGCATCCACATAAGAACGGGTCACGCGCATGCAACAGCTTCCTCGATCGCGGCCAGGGTGGTCTGGGCCAGCAGGTCCAGGTGTTCGTCCTCCACGCAATAGGGAGGCATCCAGTACAGCACGTTGCCCAGCGGGCGCAGCACCACGCCGCGCCGCAACGCGGCGTTGTAGGCGCGCATCCCCACCCGTGCTTCGGCGGGGAAGGGCGTGCGTTTGTCGCCGTTGCGGGTCAGCTCGAACGCCACCACCATGCCGGCCTGGCGCACATCGGCCACGTGGGCGTGGTCGGTGAAGGGCGCGGCCAGGGTGCGCATGACCTCGGCGGTGCTGCGGTTGCGCGCGATCACATCCTCGCTGGCGAAGATGTCCAGCGTGGCCAAAGCGGCCGCGCAGGCCAGCGGGTTGCCGGTGTAGCTGTGCGAATGCAGGAAGGCGCGCTCGCGGCTGTCGTCCAGGAACGCGTCGTACAGCGCCTGGGTGGCCAGTACCGCCGCCAGCGGCAGGAAGCCGCCGGTCAGGCCCTTGGACAGGCACAGCAGGTCGGGCATCACCCCGGCCTGTTCGCAGGCGAACAGGGTGCCGGTGCGGCCAAAGCCGGTGGCGATCTCATCGGCGATCAGGAACGCCCCATTCGCGTCGCACAGTTCGCGCGCCCGCTTGAGATAGACCGGGTCGTGCATGCGCATGCCGCCGGCGCACTGCAGGCGCGGTTCCAGGATCACCGCGCAGATCTCGCCCGGGTGCTGGTCGAACACGTCGGCCAGGCGATCCGCCGCTTCATGGGCGCGCTCGGCGGCGCTCTGCCCGGGTTCGGCCAGGTAGGCGTCCGGCGAGGGCGCGAACAGCGCCTCGGTCAGCAGCGGCGCGTACACGCGGCGGTACAGCGGAATATCCCCGACCGACAGCGCCCCCAGGGTTTCACCGTGGTAGCCGTTCTCCAGCGCCACGAAGCGGGTACGGTGTTCCTCGCCGCGGTTGCGGAAGTAATGGAACGCCATCTTCAGCGCCACCTCGACCCCGGCCGAGCCGTTGTCGGCGTAGAAGACCTTGGACAGCGGCGCACGCCCGGCCTGGCGCGGCGCGATCGCCAGCAGGCGTTCGGCCAGTTCCACCGCCGGTTCGTGGCTGAAGCCGGCCAGCATCACCTGCTCCAGCTGGGTCGCCTGGCGGGCGATGGCCGCGCCGATGCGCGGTTCGGCATGGCCGAACAGGTTGGTCCACCAGCTGCTCACCGCATCCAGGTAGCGGTGTCCCTCGTGATCGACCAGCCACGGGCCTTCACCGCGCGCAATCGGCACCAGCGGCAAGGTGTCCGGGTGCTCGCGCATCTGCGTGCACGGGTGCCACAGCACGGCCAGGTCGCGTTGCCGCCACCGGTCGGCCAACGTAAGGGGGGCTGGGTCTGCTAGCATTTCGAGCTCATGGCCACGTTTTCACCTGCCTGCATTCTATCGATCTCCAAGAGCCAGTTCGCATGACCCGTCCGCTGCCCACCATCCACCAGATCACGGACGAGGAAAGCGGCCCGTTCCAGCGGCAGCACCTGGACCTGGAGTTCTCCAACGGCGAACGCCGCCGTTTCGAACGCCTGGTCAGCCGTGGCCACGGTGCGGTGGTGGTGGTGCCGATGCTGGATGACGAGACCGTACTGCTGGTGCGTGAATACGCGGCCGGCGTGCACCGCTACGAACTGGGGCTGGTCAAGGGGCGCATCGATGCGGGCGAAACCCCCGAGCAGGCCGCCGACCGCGAGCTGAAGGAAGAGGCCGGCTACGGCGCGCGCCGCCTGGACGTGCTGCGCGCCATGACCCTGGCCCCGACCTACATGAGCCACCTCTCGCACCTGGTGGTGGCGCGTGACCTGTACCCCGAACGGCTGGTCGGCGATGAGCCCGAAGAGTTGGAAGTGGTGCCCTGGAAACTCGCCGAGCTCGACCAGCTGATGCTGCGCGAGGACTTTTCCGAAGGGCGTTCGCTGGCGGCGTTGTTCATTGCCCGCCAGTGGCTGGAACGCGGGGAATGATCAAACTCACCACCGATCTGCGCGAAACGGTCATTGCCATTGCCCAGGACGCCGCCGCCGCCATCATGGCGGTGTACGCCACCCCCTTCGATGTCGAGATCAAATCCGACCGCAGCCCGGTGACCGCCGCCGACCTGGCCGCCAACCAGGTGATCCTGCGCGGGCTGGGCCAGCTGACCCCGGACCTGCCGATCCTGTCCGAGGAATCGGCGCAGGTACCGTGGGAGGTGCGCCGGCACTGGGGTGCCTACTGGCTGGTGGACCCGCTCGATGGCACCCGCGAATTCGTCAAGCGCAACGACGAATTCAGCGTCAACATCGCCCTGATCTACCAGGGGGCGCCGGCCTTCGGGGTGGTGCTGGCCCCGGTCAGCGGGGTGGCCTGGCACGCCATGCGCGGCGAGCTGGCCTACCGCCGCGACGGCATGCATGACTCGGTGCTGCGCACCCGCACCCCGGCGCTGCCGCCGCTGCAGGTGGCCGCCAGCCGCTCGCACCGCAGCCCGGAAACCCAGGCGCTGCTGGATCGCATGGGTGATATCGAGGTCGTCGCGCAGGGCTCCTCGCTGAAATTCTGCCGGCTGGCCGAAGGCACGCTCGATGTGTACCCGCGGCTGGGCCCGACGGCCGAGTGGGATACCGCCGCCGGCCAGTGCGTGCTGCACGCCGCAGGCGGCGCGGTGCTGTCGGCCGCCACCGGCAAGCCATTCCGCTACAACCGCCGCGAAACCCTGTTGAACGGCGATTTCATCGCGCTGGGCGACACCCGCCTGCCGTGGCGCACCTGGATTCCCGCCTGACCGGAGCACCGATGTCCGCACCCGCCGAACTGGAACGCCTGCTGGGCATCATGGCGCGCCTGCGCGACCCGCTGCAGGGCTGCCCTGGGGACCTGCAGCAGGATTTCGCCAGCATCGCCCCGTACACCATCGAAGAAGCCTACGAGGTCGCCGATGCGATCGATCGCGGCGACCTGGACGACCTCTGCGACGAACTGGGCGACCTGCTGCTGCAGGTGGTGTTCCACGCACAGATGGCCAGTGAGCAGGGCGCGTTCGGCTTCGCCGACGTCGCCCGCGCGATCAGCGACAAGATGCAGCGCCGCCACCCGCACGTGTTCGCGCAGGTGCAGGTCGACGGGGCTGAAGACGTCAACAGCAACTGGGAAGCGATCAAGCGCGCCGAGCGCGCCGCCAAGGGCGATGGAGACAGCTCCGCGCTGGCGGGCATCTCGCGCGGGCTGCCGGAATGGCAGCGAGCGGTGAAGCTGCAGGCGCGCGCGGCGCGCGTGGGCTTCGACTGGCCCGGCCCGGCGCCGGTGCTGGACAAGGTGCGTGAGGAACTGGACGAAGTCGCGGCGGAGTTCGCGCGCGGGCCGGTGCAGGACAACCAGGCGCGGCTGGAAGAAGAACTCGGCGACCTGCTGTTCGTCTGCGCCAACCTGGCGCGGCACGCCAAGGTCGACGTCGGTGCCGCGCTGCGCCACGCCAACCACAAGTTCGAACGGCGCTTCCGCGCCATGGAAGCGCAGGCCGCCGCCGCCGGTGCTTCGATGGCGGCGTTGGACCTGGAGTCGCAGGAGCGCCTGTGGGAGCAGGCCAAGGCCGGCGAAGCCAAGGCGTGAAGACGCTGCTGCTGTTCGTGCTGACCGCCGTGGCCGAGATCGTCGGCTGCTACCTGCCGTGGCTGTGGTTGCGCCGCGACGGCAGCGCCTGGCTGCTGTTGCCGGCGGCGGCCAGCCTGGCCCTGTTCGCCTGGCTGCTGACCCTGCACCCGGCCGCCAGTGGGCGCGTGTATGCCGCCTACGGCGGGGTGTACATCGGCACTGCGCTGGCGTGGCTGTGGGTGGTGGATGGCATCCGCCCCGGCCGCTGGGACCTGCTCGGGGTCGGGCTGTGCCTGGCCGGCATGGCGGTGATCATGTTCGCGCCGCGCGCGGGCTAGGCGGGGCCGACGGCGGATCAGCGGTATATTCGGCACGACCCAGGGAAAGGAGTGTGCGATGTTTCCGACCGTGCTGTTCTCGCTGATTCTGGCCTTCGTGGCCGTGGTCATCCTGTTCAAGGCCGTGCGCATGGTGCCGCAGGGCTATGAATGGACGGTGGAGCGCTTCGGCCGCTACACCCACACCATGTCGCCCGGCCTGCATTTCCTGATCCCGATCGTGTACGGGGTGGGCCGCAAGGTGAACATGATGGAGCAGGTGCTGGATGTGCCTGGCCAGGAAGTGATCACCAAGGACAACGCCGCCGTGCGCGTGGACGGGGTGGTGTTCTTCCAGGTGCTGGATGCCTCCAAGGCCGCCTACGAGGTCGCCAACCTGGAAGTGGCGATGATCGCCCTGGTGCAGACCAACATCCGCACGGTGATCGGTTCGATGGACCTGGACGAATCGCTCAGCCAGCGCGAGGTGATCAACGCCAAGCTGTTGAGCGTGGTCGATCACGCCACCAATCCGTGGGGCGTGAAGGTCAACCGCATCGAGATCCGCGACATCCAGCCCCCGCGCGACCTGCTCGACGCCATGGCGCGGCAGATGAAGGCCGAGCGCGAGAAGCGTGCGCAGATCCTGGAAGCCGAAGGCTCGCGGCAATCGGAAATCCTGCGTGCCGAAGGCGAGAAGCAGGCCACCGTGCTGGAGGCCGAGGGTCGCAAGGAGGCTGCCTTCCGCGACGCCGAGGCGCGCGAGCGCCAGGCCGAGGCCGAGGCCAAGGCAACCCAGGTGGTGTCCGAGGCGATCGCGCACGGCGACGTGCAGGCCATCAACTACTTCATCGCACAGAAGTACGTGGAAGCGTTCAAGGAACTGGCCACCTCGCCGAACCAGAAGCTGGTGTTGATGCCGATGGAAGCCAGTGGCGTGATCGGTTCGATCGCCGGCGTGGCGGAACTGGCCAAGGAAGCGTTCGCCAGGCAGGAAGAAAAGAAGACCACCCGCGCGGTGCCGCCGCGCATCGGAGGCTGAGATGCGCTGGGAAGTGGTGGGGTGGGGTGCGCTGGCGCTGGTGCTGTTTGCCGCCGAAGCGCTGGCGCCGGGCGCCTTCATGCTGTGGATCGGGATAGGCGCGGCCGCGGTGTTCGTGCTGGTGGCCGTGTTCGCCGACATTCCGCTGCTGTGGCAGGTGGTGGCGTTCGTGCTGCTCAGCGTGGTCTCGATCCAGTGCTACCGGCAGTGGGGCCGCACGCGTGCGCGGGAAACCGACGCGCCGTTGTTGAACCGCCGGGCCGAACAGCTGGTAGGGCGGGTGGTCGCGCTGGACCAGCCGATAGTGTCGGGCATTGGCCGCGCCAAGGTCGACGACGCGCTCTGGGTGGTGGCCGGCCCGGACCTGCCGGCCGGCACGCCGGTGCGCGTGGTGGCCGTGGATGGCATGACCCTGAAAGTCCAAGAGGCCTGACGGCGCAGACATGGCGCACCGCCGCAGGCGTTGCGCGGGCGGTTCTGGGATAATGAAATCCTGCATTTTTTCATCCCCCGGACCGTGGTCATGACCCAGAAGACGCTACTCAACGATACCCACCGCGCGCTTGGCGCCAAGATGGTCGATTTCGGCGGTTGGGACATGCCCATCCACTACGGCTCGCAGCTGGACGAGCACCACCTGGTCCGCGCCGATGCCGGCATGTTCGATGTGAGCCACATGACCGTGGTCGACCTGCGCGGCGCGCAGGTGCGCCCGTTCCTGCGCCGCCTGCTGGCCAACTCGGTGGACAAGCTGAAGGTGCCGGGCAAGGCGCTGTACTCGTGCATGCTCAACGCGCAGGGCGGGGTGATCGACGACCTGATCGTCTACTACCTGGCCGACGACTTCTTCCGCATGGTGGTCAACGCCTCAACGCGTGAGAAGGACCTGGCGTGGATCCGCGAGCAGGCCGCCGCCTTCGACGTGCAGGTGACCGAGCGCGAAGACCTGGCGATCATCGCCGTGCAGGGCCCGACCGCGCGCGAGCGCGTCACCGGCCTGGTGGCCGAAGCCGACCGCGCCGCACTGCAGAAGCTGGGCCGCTTCGCTGCCGTGGATGCCACGGCGGCCAGCGGCGCACCGCTGTTCGTCGCCCGCACCGGTTACACCGGCGAAGACGGTTTTGAAGTCCTGGTCGCCCAGGACCAGGTGATCGCCTTCTGGAATGCGCTGGCGGCCGCCGGCGTGCGTCCGGCCGGCCTGGGCGCGCGCGATACGCTGCGCCTGGAAGCGGGCATGAATCTGTACGGCCAGGACATGGACGAAGCGATCAGCCCGTTCGAAGCGGCGCTGGCCTGGACGGTGGCGCTGGACGAAGGCCGCGACTTCATCGGCCGCGACGTGCTGGAAGCGCAGAAGGCCGCCGGCGACGCACGCCAGATGATCGGCCTGGTGATGGACGAGAAAGGCGTGCTGCGCCATGGCCAGGCGGTCACCACCGCCGGCGGCACCGGCGAGATCCTGTCGGGCACGTTCTCGCCGACGCTGGGCAAGGGCATCGCGTTCGCGCGCGTGCCGGGCGGTGAGCTCGGCCAGGTGCACGTGGACATCCGCGGCCGGCAGGTGCCGGTGCGCGTGGTGAAGTTCCCGTTCGTGCGCGAAGGCCAGGCCCAACCCGGCGTGCTGGTCGAAGGCTGATCACCGGTTGTTTTACACTACCCCCGTTTTCTGACCCCCCTGAATTTCTTCGGAGCAGTCCCATGAGCGAGATCCCCGGCGACCTCAAATTCCTCAAGTCCCACGAGTGGGCACGCGTTGAAGGCGACGGCCGCGTCACCATCGGCATTTCCGACCACGCCCAGGGCCTGCTTGGCGACCTGGTCTATGTCGAGCTGCCCGAAGTCGGCGCCGAGGCCAAGGCCGGCGCGCAGATCGCGGTGGTCGAGTCGGTGAAGGCTGCCTCGGACGTGTACAGCCCGATCTCCGGCACCGTGGTCGAGGTCAACGACGCGCTGGAAGGCAAGCCGGAAACCATCAACGAAGACGCCTACGGCGAAGGCTGGATCTGCGTGATCGAGCTGTCCAACAAGGACGAGTTGAACGAACTGCTGGACCCGGACGCCTACGCCGAAGTGCTGGAAGACGAGGACCACTGATCCTCGCCTGCCTGGAAAAGACGGCCGCCCTGTGCGGCCGTTTTTTTTTGCCTGCGCGCGCCATCGTCCGGTTGCCGACGTCCATTGCGTTATCCGTGCGTGAGGGATGGCCAGGCCGTCGACGTGTTCGAGCCGTCGCTGGCGTGCTCATGCCGGACGGTGCCGGCATGCCAACGTGCAGCTCATGAGCACGCATCGACGGTTGCATCGACGCGCATCGTCCCCCGTCGAACGGGTCGTCGATGCACGTAACCGGCACGAACCCGATGCCGACCACCGCCCAAAAGTTTGCGCAGTTCTGCAAATCCGGACGCAAAAAGCGTTCGCGGATGTGAAAAGTTTTCGCCCCTGTTTTGTTCCCGTGCGGGAAGCCGTTGCGATGCCTCCAGCACAGGTCCCTGTCGTCGGCGACAACACCGGTGCATCTGCAGTGCATTTTGCGAAAGTGCTTCTTTTAAGTGTTTTTCTTTCAACGCATCGCCGCTTGAACGGATGCGCGAACGCGGGCAACGCGTGTTGAAGGGGTGCTGCCGAGCGCTTGTGGAGGGTCCGGGCGAGGTGCGCTGGAGGGCCGCCATGTGAATTTTTTTCGCGGGGGTTGTTGACAGTGAAAAAAAGCGTGATTAGGTTTCGCCCAGCAGACCTTGCCTGCCAAACGAGTGAGCCGAATCGACATCCAGTCGCGAAGCACAACCAGAACATCCGCCGCGCGTCCCAAGACGGTGGAGTCGGCTTCGCTACCTCCGGTGAAATGCAAGGGCACCCCGCATTCGATACCTGCCTGGCATCCTGTGGCAGGTATCCCCGTATCCGTCACGACGCGCTCGACGCGACGGCGGTCCCCGCAAAGCAGTAACGGCGGGTTTGCTTTACCTGGGCGTTTCAACTCCATAGATCACTGACGAGGAGCCAATCCCATGGCAACCAAGAAAGCTGCGAAGAAAAAGCCGGCCGCCAAGAAGGCCGTGAAGAAGGTCGCCAAGAAGGCGGCTGCCAAGAAGGCCGTGAAGAAGGTAGCCAAGAAGGCCGCTGCCAAGAAGACGGTAAAGAAGGCAGCCAAGAAGGCGACTGCCCGCAAGGCAGTGAAGAAGACGGCAAAGAAGGCGGTCCGCAAGGTCGCCAAGAAGGCCGCCGCCAAGAAGACCGCAAAGAAGGCAGTGAAGAAGACCGCGAAGAAGGCCGTCCGCAAGGTAGCCAAGAAGGCGGCTGCCAAGAAGACTGCCAAGAAGACCGCCAAAAAGGCCGTCCGCAAGGTAGCCAAGAAGGCCACCGCCAAGAAGGCCACCGCGCGCAAGCCGGCCGCCAAGAAGGCGTCGGCCAAGAAGGCAGTGAAGAAGGTCGCCAAGCGCAAGCCGGCGGTCCGCAAGAAGAAGGCTGCACCGGTCGCCCTGCCGGCAACCCCGGCACCGCTGATCTGATCCATTCCCGATAGCCGTACTGAAACCCCCTTCCCGGCAGCCCAGCGGGAGGGGGTTTTTTTTTGCCCGCAAAAAAAAGCCCCTCCCGCGAGGGATAAACGAATGTTGATTCCGATATGTAGCGCCGGCCGTTGGCCGGCCCTACAAAAAAGGGCGACCCGTAGGCCGCCCTGTACTGAACGCGATATACCGAGCTGGCGTTTACCTCGGCGACGCCACCGCACGATCCGACGACACACCCTTGCGCTTGCCCGGCGCCGGCGTGCTGTCCTCGGTCATCAGGTTGTCGCTGCCGAAGTCGGTGTCCACGTCCAGCCAGCGCTGCGTGGGCAGGCCCATGGCCGCGTCGAGCACGGTCGGCAGCAGGCCGCTGGGCAGGCTGCTTTCGCCGTTCCACATGATGGCGATGCCCAGGTCGCGTTCGGGCACCAGCGCCACCAGGCCGCGATAGCCCTGCACGGCACCGGCATGGAAGATCACCTCATGCCCGGCGTAATCGAAGTTGCGCCAGCCCAGCGCGTAGCCGGCCGAGTGCAGGCGCTCGCGACGCCAGCCCGAGCGCATCTCGCCGGGGGTGTTGATCAGGGTCGAGTGCAGCGTGGCCAGCAGCGGCGCCGGCAGCACGTCGGGGCGGTGCCCGGTGTGGGCCAGCAGCCACTGCGCCATGTCGCTGGCACTGGCGTTGACACCTGCTGCGGGGGCCAGGCGGTAGTAGGTGGGCTTCGGGCTCAGCGACACCCAGCCATTGCGGCTGCGCACGTGCGGGCGTGCCCAGCGCGAGCTGGCCTGGATGCCGGCCAGGCCCAGGCTGGCATCGTCCATGCCCAGCGGCTTGAACAGGCGGCGTTCCACCGACTGCTCGTAGAAGCTGCCCGACGCGGCGTAGACCACGTCGCCGATCAGGCTGAAGGCCACGTTCTGGTACGCGTAGCAGTCGCCCGGCTGGCACTTGAGCGAGGTCGAAGCCAGCTTGTGGGTGAGCGTGTAGTACTCGGCGTTGGCTTCCACGTCGCGGTCATAGGCGTTGTACGGCAGGCCGACGCGGTGGCTGAGCAGATCGGCCACGGTCAGCCGCTCGGTCGCCTCGGGGCTGCTGAGCTGGAAACCGGGCACGTAGTCGGTGACCTTGCTGTCCCAGCGCAGCGTGCCATCGTTGACCAGCAGGCCGGCCATGGTGCCGGCGAACGCCTTGGACAGCGATGCCAGGCGGAACACGGTGTGCGCGTCGACCATCTGCGGGTTGTTGACGTCGGTGACGCCGTAGCCGCGCGCGCTGAGCACGCGGCCGCCCTGCACGATGGCCACCGCCATGCCCGGTACGCGCTCGCCATAGGTGAGCTGCTGGGCCATGGATTCGATGTTGGCCACGTTGAACCCGGCGGCCGGCGGCAGCACCTTCGGGTTGGTCGTGGTGGCCCGGTATGCCGCAGGCTGGGTGTGCGGAATGGCGGACGCGGCGCTGTTCTCGATGTTCACGGGGAACGCGGCCGGTGTCGCACTGGGTGTCTGTGCGGTGGACGACATTGCGATGGGCATGAGCATGCCCAGCAACCCGGTTGCCGCCGAACGGATCGGTCGGCGCCTGCTGTTCTCTTTCATCGTTTGGGGCCCGTGCGCAACTGCTGGGACCGATTCTAGCGCTGCTTTTCCTGATTGCACAAACGAAGCGAAGATGAATGCGTATCGCATTGAAAAGGCCCGGTTTTTGCATCGAATGGGAGGGGGGTCGTCGACGCCCTGTTCAGGTGGCAGGAACGCGCGCCCCCAGCCAGCGCGCGGCGCGTTCGGCAATCATCATCGTGGGGGCGTTGGTATTGCCGCTGACCAGGCGGGGCATCACCGAGGCGTCCACCACGCGCAGGCCCTGTACGCCGCGCACGCGCAGCTGCGGGTCGACTACGGCGTCGGCATGCTGGCCCATCGCACAGGTGCCCACCGGGTGGTAGATGGTCTCGGCCTTGGCGCGGATGAAGGCGTCCAGCGCGGCATCGTCCAGGTCGTTGCTGGCCGGGAAGATCGGCGCACCGCGCCAGCGGTCGAACGCCGGCTGGGCCAGGATCTGCTGCGACATGCGCACGCAGGCCTTCATCATGGCCAGGTCGTGCCCCTCCGGATCGCCCAGGTAGTTGGCCTCGATCCGCGGCGCGGAGGCGGGGTCGGCATCGCGCAGCAGGATCCGCCCGCGGCTGCGCGGGTGCAGCGCGCAGGCGTGCAGGGTGTAACCGTCGCCGGGCAGGCGGTGGCGGCCATGGTCGTCCAGCATCGCCGGCACGAAGTGGAACTGCACGTCGGCGCCGTCGCCCTGCGCCAGCGGCGAGCGGGCGAAGCCGCCGGCCTCGGCGATGTTGCTGGTGCCGGCGCCACGGCGCCCGCGCAGGAAGTAATCGAAGGCGATGCGCGCCTGGTTGCTGCGGTCGTAGCTGACACCCGGCTGGGTGTGCACCAGCGTGCAGATGTCCAGGTGGTCCTGCAGGTTGCCGCCCACCCCGGGCAGGTCGACCCGGGTACTGATGCCGTGCGCGCGCAGCTGCCGGTGCGGGCCGATGCCCGAGAGCATCAGCAGGTGCGGGGAGTGGATCGCGCCGGCGCTCAGGATCACCTCGGCGGCCGCATGCGCATGCCGGTGCGCACCATGGTGGCGGAAGTACACGCCGTTGGCCGTGTCGCCCTGGAAGCTCAGGGCGCGTGCACGGGCACCGGTGAGCACGGTGAGGTTGCGCCGGCCGCGCGCGGGGCGCAGGTAGGCGGTGGCGCTGGAGCAGCGCACGCCGTCGCGCTGGGTGACCTGGTACAGGCCCACGCCGAGCTGGTGCGCGCCGTTGAAGTCGTCGTTGCGCGCGTGCCCGGCCTGCACGGCGGCATCCAGGAAGGCATCGGAGAGCGGGTTGTGGTGGCGCAGGTCGGACACCGACAGCGGCCCGGCGTCGCCGTGCCAGGGGCCGGCGCCGCGGCTGTTGGCTTCGCTGTGCAGGAACCAGGGCAGCACGTGCGACCAGTCCCAGCCGGTGGCGCCGGCGGCAGCCCAGCCGTCGTAGTCGGCCGCCACGCCGCGCACGTAGCACATGGCATTGATGGCGCTGGAGCCCCCGAGCACCTTGCCGCGCGGCCACCACAGCCGCCGGCCATCGAGCGCCGGCTCGGGTTCGGTGTACAGGTTCCAGTTGATGCGGCGGTTGTTGACCAGCCGCGCCAAGCCGGCCGGCATGTGGATGAAGGGATTGCGGTCGCGCGGGCCGGCTTCGAGCAGCAGCACGCGGCAGTGCGGGTCGGCGCTGAGCCGGTTGGCCAGCACGCAGCCGGCCGAGCCGGCGCCGACGATGATGTAGTCGTACATGTCCGTTCCCCAACGGTGATGGCACGAGCATAAGGCAGTCCACCCCTAGCGATGTTGCGGTGCATCGTTTACCGTGCGCGCTTTGCTGCCCGGAATCGCCACGATGCTGCCGCTGCCACGCCGCCTGTGCGGGACCTGCGCGCCATGAATGCCCCGGACCCGAGCGCGCCCGCGCAGCCGGGCCTGCGCGCGGCGCTGCGGCAGTCGCCGCCGCTGTTCTGGGCCTGCGTGTATTTCTTCTGCCTGCTCAGTGGCTATTACGTGCTGCGCCCGGTGCGCGAGGCGATGGCGGCGTCGGCCGACCTGCAGACAGTGTTCCCGCCGGCGTTGATCGCGTGGTTCGACGGCCATGGCATCGCGCTGCAGGACTTCGTGCTGCAGGTGCTGTTCACCTGCGTGTTCGTGATCATGGTGGTGCTGCAGCCGCTGTACGGGGCGCTGGTGAGCCGCTACCCGCGGCGGGTGTTCCTGCCGGCGGTGTACGGCTTCTTCATCGTGACGCTGCTGGGCTTCTACGTGCTGTTCGACAGCGGGGTGCCGGGGCGGGGCATGCTGTTCTTCTTCTGGACCACGGTGTTCAACCTGTTCGCGGTGGCGGTGTTCTGGAGCTTCATGGCCGACGTGTTCTCCAACGTGCAGGCACGGGCGTTCTACGGCTACATCGGGGCAGCCGGCACGATCGGCGCGTTCCTGGGCCCGACGTTGACCTCGACGCTGGTGCAGCGGGTGGGCATTGCCAACCTGATGCTGGTCTCGGCCGGCTTCCTCAGCGTGTGCCTGTTCTGCATCTGGCGGCTGCGCCTCTGGGCGGTGGCGCGCGAGCAGGAGCTGCAGCTGGCCTCGGGCGAGGCACCGATGGGCGGCGGCGTGCTGGACGGGCTGAAGCTGATCGCGCGCGAGCCGCTGCTGCGCTGGCTGGCGGTGATGGTGGTGTTCGGGGTGGGCATCGGCACGCTGCTGTACAACGAGCAGGCGTCGATCGTGCGCCGGTTGTACACGGACCCGGCGGCCAGCACGGCGTTCTATTCGCGGGTGGACCTGGCGATCAACGCGCTGACGCTGATCCTGCAGCTGGGCGTGACGCGCTGGCTGCTGTCGCGCTTCGGCATCGCGCCGGCGCTGCTGATCCCGGGCTTTGCGATCATCGTTGGCTTCTCGGTGCTGGCCGCCTCGCCGCTGCCGATGCTGGTGGCGGTGGTGCAGGTGATGACGCGCGCCAGCGAGTTCTCGCTGGCCAAGCCGGCCCGCGAGACGATCTTCACCCGGGTGGACCGGCAGTGGCGCTACAAGGCGGGCGCGGCGATCGACACGGTGGTGTACCGCGGCGGCGACCTGACCTTCGCGTGGGTGCACAAGGGGCTGTCGCTGTTCGGCTCGCACGCGGTGTTCGCGGGCGGGCTGGTGGTGGCGGGCATCATGACGGCGGCGGCGTTCGGGCTGCTGCGCGAAGAAAAGAAGCTGCCGGCCGAGCGGCCGGAGTAAGCTTCCTCCATCTTGTTCGAGGGTTGCCCATGTACTGGACCGCACTGATCCTGACCCTGGTGGTCGCGCTGCTGCACGTGTACTTCCTGGTGCTGGAAATGTTCCTGTGGACGCGCCCGCTGGGCCTGAAGACATTCCGCAACACGCCGGAGAAGGCGGAGACCACGCGCGTGCTGGCGGCCAACCAGGGCCTCTACAACGGCTTCCTGGCGGCGGGCCTGCTGTGGGGGCTGTTCGACCACCTGCCAATGCTGGTGAACTTCATGCTGGGCTGCGTGATTGTTGCCGGCTGCTATGGCGCCTACAGCGTCAACAAGCGGATCTTCGTCATCCAGGCCGTGCCTGCGATCCTGGCCGTCATCGCCTGGCAGTTCGTGCCGGCCTGACCCGCCCTGCGGTAGGTACCGACCGTTGGTCGGTGCGCTGTTCGCCAAGAGCCAACAGCCGAGGTCTGCGAACTCGCTCGCGCTGGGCCGGCGGGTGCGGGTTTGCGGGACACGCCGTAAACCCATCCATGGGGGCTCGTTCGCGCCATCCATGGCGCTCTACGGTCCCGCAAACCCACCCCCGCCGACCCTCGACAGTGGGTTGGTGGCCAAGGGAGATCAAGGGCGGCTCCGATCTTTCTTCATGCGTTACCGGGTATTGGTGCGTTCCGTGCGTTCGTTCGGGAACCGAACCTACCAGCGGCACCACGTAGAGCCACGCCCTGCGTGGCTGATTTTTGCATCCGCACGCGACCCACCGTCGGGGGCGGCCGGCGGGTAGCCCCCGGAGGGACTGTCAAAAACATGGATGTTTTTGCCAAGCCCCCATGGATGGGTTTACGGCGTGTCCCGGAGCGGGGCTACCC
>NZ_JASCOP010000100.1:0-15746 GCF_029959395.1 Stenotrophomonas sp. PS02300 | reverse complement strand
CGCTGCAAGTACGTCCATGTAAGCTCGTTCGCGCCATCCATGGCGCTCTACGGTCCCGCAAACCCGCCCCCGCCGACCCTCGACGGTGTGTTGGGGGCCACGGAAGATCAACGGCGGTGCCGATCATTTTCATGCGTTACCGGGCGCGGTGGCGTTCCGTGCGTATTGATTCATTGTGCGAGGCCGTAGAGCCACGCCCTGCGTGGCTGCCTTTTGCATCCGCCCGCGACTCACCATCTGGGGCGGACGGCGGGCAGCCCCCGTAGGGACTGTCAAAAACATGGATGTTTTTGCCAAGCCTACAAGGACGTACTTGCGGCGTGTCCCGGAGCGGGGCTGGCCGACGGCCGCCCTGCCCGGATGAACTGAAACGCCAGCCGTTCGCGAAAACCCCAAAAAAAAGACGGGACGAATGCAATCTCAGCATCCGTCCCGCTTTGGCATCTAGAACGCTCGCTACCGCTTACAGCCGTTCGCGAATCGTCTGGCGCAGCGCTTCCAGGTCCTTGGCGAAGGCGTCGATGCCGGCGGCCAGCTTCTCGGTGGCCATCGGGTCGGCGGCCAGGTCGGCGGCAAATTTCGCTGCGTCGATCGGGGTAACGTTGACCGCTTCGGCGGTACCCGCCACCAGCTTGCGCGGCAGCTCGCCGTGGTCGGCGTCCAGCTTTTCCAGCAGGTCCGGGGAGATGGTCAGGCGGTCGCAGCCGGCCAGCGCTTCGATCTGCGCGGTGGAGCGGAACGAGGCGCCCATCACCACCGTCGGCGAACCGCGGCGCTTGAACTCGGCGTACACGCCGCGCACGAACACCACGCCCGGGTCGGCATCGATGTTGGCCGGGGCCTGGCCGTTGGCCACGTACCAGTCCAGGATGCGGCCGACGAACGGCGAGATCAGGAACGCGCCGGCTTCGCTGCAGGCCAGCGCCTGGGTCGGGTTGAAGATCAGCGTCAGGTTGCAGTCGATGCCTTCGGCCTGCAGCTGGCGCGCGGCTTCCACGCCTTCCCAGGTGGCGGCGATCTTGATCAGCACCTTGCTGCGCGGCACGCCGGCCGCTTCGTACATGGCGATGAACTGGCGCGCCTTGGCCACCGTTGCCGCCGTGTCGTGCGCCTGGTCGGCGTCGACTTCGGTGGAAACACGGCCCGGTACCAGCGTGCTCAGCAGCGTGCCCACGCCCACGGTGAGGCGGTCGGCCACGGCATGCACGATGGTTTCGCGCTCGCCCGCCTGCGTGCGGCCCCAGGCCAGTTCGCGCTCGATCAGCTCGGCGTAGACCGGCAGGTCGAGCGCCTTCTTGACCAGCGTGGGATTGGTCGTGCAGTCAACCGGCTTCAGGCGCTTGATCGCCTCGTAGTCGCCGGTATCGGCCACGACCACGGACAGGTCGCGCAGCTGCGAAAGTTTGGACGGGGTTGCGGTGCTCATTGCGGCTCCTGGAACGTTACCTGGGCCCTGCGCGGTGCGCGGCAGGGACGATCAAATCTGGGGGTTGTGGACGGCCTTCACCCGCAGGCGCAGCTTGCGGCCGCCAGGTGCATCCCAGTCCATGGACTGGCCCACGGCCAGGCCCAGCAGTGCGGTACCCACCGGTGCGAGGATGGAGACCTTGCCCTGGTCGACATCGGCTTCGCGCGGGTAGACCAGCGTCAGCTCGTGCTTGTCGCCGTGCAGCTCATCTTCGCATTCCACCCGCGAATGCATCATGACCACGCCTTCGGGCATCTGTTCCGGCGCCACCACGGTCGCACGGTTCAGTTCCTCGGCCAGGGCCAGCGCCGCAGGCGTCTTGGCAACGGCGGGCGATTCGAGCATGGCCTCGAGGCGGTCCATGTCGTGGCTGGAAACGGTGATGGAAGGCGGCAGGCCGCTGGCGGTGGACATCTGATACTCCTTGATTATGGAAAACCCATGCAAAAAGGCGGCGCCTGCTGGCACCGCCTTTCCCTATTGTGCTGCCTATCCGCGGCGGATGCGACCCGGGCCCGCGGCGCGCCGGCATGGCCGGTTCAGCGTGACCGTCAGGCCCGCGCCTGGAGCGGGGGCGGCCTGTCCGCTGCGCCATCGGCGGGGTCCAGCATGAACAACGCCTCGGGCAGCCGCTTGAACTGCTCGGCCAGCTGTTCCAGGAACCCGGTCATGGCCGAGCTGCGCCGCCACACCATGGCGATGCGCCGGCTGGGGCGGTCATCGCCCTCGAAATCGAGCAGGCGGATGTTGTCCGAGCGCGGCACCGGCGGCTTCACCGACAGCGTGGGCAGCAGGGTGATGCCCACGTCGGCCGCGACCATCTGGCGCAGCGTCTCCAGGCTGGTGGCGCGGAATTCGGATTTCTCGTTGGCGCCGAACAGCCGGCATACCGCCAGCGCCTGGTCGCGCAGGCAGTGCCCGTCTTCGAGCAGCAGCAGCTTCTGCGTGGAGAGTTCCTGCACGTCCAGGTGCAGGCGGCGCGCCAGCGGGTGCTGGCCGGAGACGGCCAGCAGGAACGGTTCCTCGAACAGGAACTCGGCGTGCAGCTGGTCGTCGTCCAGGGGCAGCGCCAACAGCGCCGCATCCAGCCGGCCGTCGCGCAGCCGGTGCAGCAGCTCGTCGCTTTTTTCTTCGACCAGCAGCAGTTCCAGTTGCGGGAACCGGCCGCGGATGTTGGGGATGACGTGCGGCAGCAGGTAGGGGCCCAGCGTGGGGAAGATGCCCAGCCGGACCGTGCCCGCTTCGGGGTCGCGGCTGCGCCGCGCCGCTTCCTTCAATTGTTCGATCTCGCCCATGATCGATCGCGCGCGGGCGGCCGCTTCCAGCCCGGCCGGGGTCAGCATCACCTTGCGCGGGGAGCGCTCCACCAGCGGCAGGCCCAGCTCATCCTCGAGCTTGCGGATCTGGGTCGAGAGCGTGGGCTGGCTGACGAAGCACGACGCCGCCGCTCGACCAAAGTGGCGATGGTCAGCCAACGCCACCAGATATTTCAGATCACGTAGGTTCATTTCCTTGTACCTCTAGACGGTAATGGACCGGGCGATGGCGTGGTTTCCCCAGCAGGTAAAAAAGGTTCCCCGCAAGCGGGGAACCGGACGTTTCAGGCAGCTTCGGCGACGGCGCCGCTGCTCTTGGGAACGGTAGTGCGGATCAGGTGGTCAAAGGCGCTCAGCGCGGCCGTCGAACCGGCGCCCATGGCGATGATGATCTGCTTGTAGGGTACGGTTGTGCAATCGCCTGCGGCAAACACGCCCGGAACACTGGTCTGGCCGCGGTCGTCAATGACCACTTCGCCGCGCGGCGACAGTGCCACCGCGTCCTTCAGCCACTCCGTATTGGGCAGCAGCCCGATCTGCACGAAGATGCCTTCCAGCTCCACCCGGTGGGCATCGCCACCGACGCGGTCCTTGTAGACCAGGCCGTTGACCTTCTGGCCATCGCCCAGCACTTCCTGGGTGAGCGCGCTGGTGATGATGGTGACATTGCCCAGGCTGCGCAGCTTCTTCTGCAGGACCTCATCGGCGCGGAGTTTGTCGTCGAACTCCAGAAGGGTCACATGCGTCACGATGCCGGCCAGGTCGATCGCCGCTTCCACCCCGGAATTGCCACCGCCGATCACCGCCACGCGCTTGCCCTTGAACAACGGGCCGTCGCAATGCGGGCAGTAGGCAACGCCCTTGTTGCGGTACTGGTCTTCGCCGGGCACGTTCATCTGGCGCCAGCGCGCACCGGTGGACAGGATCACCGAACGTGACTTCAGCGACGCGCCGTTTTCCAGCGTGATCTCGACCAGGCCATCGTCGCCGGCCGGCACCAGGCCGCTGGCGCGCTGCAGGTTCATGATGTCCACGTCGTACTCGCGGACGTGCTGTTCCAGCGCCATCGCCAGCTTCGGGCCTTCGGTTTCCTTGACCGAGATGAAGTTCTCGATCGCCATGGTGTCCAGCACCTGGCCACCGAAACGCTCGGCCGCCACGCCGGTACGGATGCCCTTGCGCGCGGCGTAGATCGCCGCAGCGGCGCCGGCCGGGCCGCCGCCGATCACCAGCACGTCGTACGGCGCCTTGGCGGCGATCTTCGCCGCATCGCGCTTGGCCGAACCGGTGTCCAGCTTGGCCACGATCTGCTCCAGGCTCATGCGGCCCTGGTCGAACACTTCGCCGTTGAGGTACACGGTGGGCACGGACATGATCTGGCGCGCCTCGACCTCGGCCGGGAACAGGCCGCCGTCGATCGCCACGTGCTGGATGCGCGGGTTCAGCACCGCCGCCAGGTTCAGCGCCTGCACCACGTCCGGGCAGTTCTGGCAGGACAGCGAGAAATAGGTTTCAAACCGGTACTCGCCTTCCAGCCCCTGCACCTGTTCGATCACTTCGGCCGTGGCCTTCGACGGGTGCCCACCAACCTGCAGCAGCGCCAGCACCAGCGAGGTGAATTCGTGGCCCATCGGCAGGCCGGCGAAGGCCAGGTGGATGTCCTGGCCCGGCGTGGTCAGCGCGAAGGACGGGGTGCGCTCGGCGCCGTCGCGGCGCACGTCCAGGGTGATCTGGCTGGACAGGCTGACCAAGGTTTCGAGCAGCTCCAGCATTTCCTGCGACTTGGCGCCATCATCGGCGTGCGCGGTGATCTGGATCGGCCGGGTGACGCGTTCCAGGTAGGTCTTCAGCTGGGACTGGAGGTTGGCATCCAACATCGAAAAACTCCTTGATTCAGGCAAAGGAACTACGTCGACGTACCGCTACGGTACATCTGGGCGGCGTAGGGGTGAACCGAAGCGGGCGCGGGCGCACCGGCTTGGATTCACCCCCACTCCCGTCGCAACGGGAATGGGGATGAGGCGTTGCTTTAGATCTTGCCGACCAGGTCCAGCGACGGGGTCAGGGTCTTCTCGCCTTCCTTCCACTTGGCCGGGCACACCTGGTTCGGGTTGGCGGCGGTGAACTGGGCAGCCTTCAGCTTGCGCAGGGTCTCGGAGACGTCACGGGCGATCTCGTTGGAGTGGATCTCCAGGGTCTTGATCACGCCTTCCGGGTTGATGATGAAGGTGCCGCGCAGGGCCAGGCCTTCTTCGGCAATGTGCACGCCGAAGGCGTTGGTCAGCTGGTGGGTCGGGTCGCCGACCAGCGGGAACTGGGCCTTGCCGACGGCCGGCGAGGTTTCGTGCCACACCTTGTGCGAGAAGTGGGTGTCGGTGGTGACGATGTACACCTCGGCACCGGCCTTCTGGAACTCGGCGTAATGATCGGCGGCGTCTTCAATCTCGGTCGGGCAGTTGAAGGTGAAGGCGGCCGGCATGAAGATCAGGACCGACCACTGGCCCTTCAGGGTGCTGTCCGACACCTTGATGAACTCGCCATTCTGGTAGGCGTTGGCTTCGAACGGCTTGATCTGGGTGTTGATGAGCGACATCGATATTCCTCGTGGTGAAGGGGGATGGGTGAAGCAGCCAACACAGAGTAACGGCTGGGTTTCGATAAGGAAAATGCATTGATTTCATCAATACGATAGGCACAGTCTATCGAAATGGCCTGATTACAGAGTGAATACAGGCCCCTATTCATTTGTATCTGATTGTCTGGAAAGGATTTCCGGGTTTTTCCCGATCCGCACGCTGATAGCCTCAGGTTATCCAGCGGACAAGGTGCCTGAACGGCCTTTCAGCGCCCCGGCGTGGCTGCGACACCCGGTCGCGGGGCCCGGCCCGTGCCGCCATTGGCCTACACTGCGCCCCCACCGATGCCCAGGCCCGCCATGACCGCCGCCCCGCAGGAGATCCGCCAGCTGCTTGCCGCCGCCGCCCGCGCGCTGCCCGGGGTGGAAGGCCGGCACGAAGCCGAACTGCTGCTGCTGCATGTACTGGGGCGTGAGCGCGGCTGGCTGTTCGCGCATGCCACCGACCTGCTAGACCCGGCCACGGCGGAGGCGTTCGCGGCGCTGCTGCAGCGTCGCATCGCCGGTGAGCCGGTGGCCTACCTGCTGGGCCGGCGCGGCTTCTGGACCCTGGACCTGGCAGTGAGCCCGGCCACCTTGATTCCGCGCCCGGAAACCGAGCGGCTGGTCGAGCTGGCCCTGGATCGGCTGCCGGAAGGCGTGCCGCTGCAGATCGCCGACCTGGGCACCGGCAGTGGCGCCATCGCGCTGGCGCTGGCCAGTGAGCGCCCGCTGGCGTGCGTCGTGGCCACGGACATGAGTGTCGATGCCCTCGCTGTCGCGGCCGGCAACGCCCGCCAGCACGGGCTGGCCAACGTCGCGTTCCGGCAGGGCTCCTGGCATGCGCCGCTGGCCGGCGAGCGCTTCGACCTGATTGCCAGCAATCCACCGTACATCGCCAGCGACGACCCGCACCTGGCGCAGGGCGACCTGCGCTTCGAACCGGCTACCGCGCTGGCCTCCGGCACCGACGGGCTGGACGACATCCGCCTGATCATTGAAGGCGCGCCTGCGCACCTGCAGCCGGGCGGCTGGCTGCTGATGGAACATGGTTGGGACCAGGGCGAACCGATCCGCGCGCTGCTGGAGGGCGCCGGATTCGTCGATGTGGAAACCGCGCTGGACCTGGAACAGCGCGACCGGGTGAGCCTGGGCCGGTGGCCCGCCACCCAGCGGTAGAATGAGCGACCGTGATTCCACTGGAGCTCCACCCATGCGCACGCTGTACCCGGCCATCACCCCTTACGACGTTGGCAGCCTGAAGGTCGACGACCGCCACACGCTGTATTTCGAACAGTGCGGCAACCCGCAGGGCAAGCCGGTGGTGATGCTGCATGGCGGCCCGGGCGGCGGCTGCAGCGACAAGATGCGCCAGTTCCACGACCCGGCGAAGTACCGCATCATCCTGTTCGACCAGCGCGGTGCCGGCCGGTCCACCCCGCACGCCGACCTGGTGGACAACACCACCTGGGACCTGGTGGCCGATATCGAGAAGCTGCGCGAGCACCTGGGGGTGGAGCGCTGGCAGGTTTTCGGCGGCAGCTGGGGGTCGACCCTGGCGCTGGCCTATGCGCAGACCCATCCCCAGCAGGTGACCGAGCTGGTGCTGCGTGGCATCTTCATGCTGCGTCGCTGGGAACTGGAATGGTTCTACCAGGAAGGCGCCAACCGCCTGTTCCCGGATGCGTGGGAACACTACCTGGCACCGATCCCGGCCGTGGAACGCCACGACCTGATTTCCGCCTTCCACCGCCGCCTGACCAGTGACGATGAAGCTACCCGCCTGGCCGCGGCCAAGGCGTGGAGCGTGTGGGAAGGCGCCACCAGCTTCCTGCACGTGGACGTCGACTTCGTGAACAGCCATGAGGACCCGCGCTTCGCGCTGGCATTCGCGCGCATCGAGAACCACTACTTCGTCAACGGCGGTTTCTTCGAGGTCGAAGAACAGCTGCTGCGTGATGCGCACCGTATCGCCGACATCCCGGGCGTGATCGTGCACGGCCGCTACGACGTGGTGTGCCCGCTGCAGAATGCGTGGGAGCTGCACAAGGCCTGGCCGAAATCCACGCTGGAAATCAGCCCGGCGTCTGGCCATTCCGCGTTCGAAGCCGAGAACATCGACGCGCTGGTGCGCGCCACGGATGGTTTCGCCGCCTGATGTCCGTACCCACCAACGGTGGGTACCTACCGGGGGACGGATGGCTTCGCTGCCTGATGTCCGTACCCACCAACGGTGGGTACCTACCGGTTGGGCGGGGCGGTAGGCCACGACCGTTGGTCGTGGCTGGCGGTCACCAGGTGCCGGCGGACAACGCTTCAGCCAGCACTTTCAGTTTCGGCGAGGCCTGCCGCGACGGCGGATACACCAGCGACAACGCACGCGTGCGGCCCTCGAATGGTTCCAGCACGCGCTGCAGGCGGCCGTCGGCCAACGCGTCGGCGACCGCGAAATCCATTACCTGCACGATGCCGACCCCGGCCAGTGCGCCTTCCACCAGCGGATCGCCGCTGTCGAATACCATCCGCGCCGGCGCGGTGAACTCGCGCAGCCCATCGCCGTCGCGGAACTGCCAGTCCACCAGCCGCCCGCTGCGCAGGTTGCGCACCGCCAGGCAGGCGTGGTCCTGCAGCGCATCGACGGTCTCCGGCGCGCCATGCCGGGCGATGTAGCCGGGCGAGGCCACGGTCACCCAGCGCAGCGGCCGCAGCGGCCGCGCCACCATGCGCACATCGCTGATCGGCCCGGTGCGCAGTGCGGCATCGAAGCCTTCCTCGACCAGGTCCACCAGGCGGTCGTTGAGCACCAGCTCGAACTGCAGCTGCGGGTAGATGGCCATCAACTGGCCGGTCAACGGCACCAGCACCTTGCGCCCGAACATCGACGGTGCAGTCAGCTTGAGCACGCCCGAGGGCGTGCAGGGGCGGTCGCCCAGCCGGCGCTCGGCATCCTCCAGCCCGCACAGCAGGGGCGTGCAGTGCTCCACGAACTGACGCCCATCCGGGGTCAGGCTGACCGCGCGCGTGGTGCGCTGGAGCAGGCGCACGCCCAGCTCGCTTTCCAGCCGGCCGATCGCGCGCGACAGCCCCGACTGGCTGATGCCCAGCTGCCCGGCGGCCGCGGTGAAACTACGGGCCTCGGCTACCTGCACCAGCATGCGCACGGCATTGAGATCCATGGCGGTGTCCGATTAATGCGAAAATGCATGACAGAAATCGAAGTATCCGGGTTTATTTGTTCGACGTCATCAATGAGACTGCCCGCCTCCCCCTCGTACCGACCGGCATGACCCACTCCGCACCTGCTTTCCCGCCCCGCCTGGCGCTGACCCTGCTGGCCATGGCCCAGCTGATCATCGCGCTGGACGCCACCATCATCTTCGTGGCCCTGCATGAGATGGGGGTGCAGCTGGGCATCAATGCCCAGCAGCTGCAGTGGATCGTCAGCGCCTACACCGTGGCCTTCGGCGGCTGCCTGCTGCTGGGCGGTCGCGCCGCCGACCTGCTCGGCCGGCGTCGGGTCTACCGCAGTGGCATGGCGCTGTTCGCGCTGGCCTCGCTGGTCGGTGGGCTCAGCAACAGCGGCGGGGTGTTGATCGCCGCGCGTGCGGTGCAGGGCATCGGTGCGGCACTGCTGTTCCCGGCGACGTTGTCGTTGATCAGCACCATCTACGCCGAAGGGGCACCGCGCAACCGGGCGCTGGCGATCTGGTCGATGGCCAGTGCCGGCGGGCTGGCGCTGGGCACGCTGCTGGGCGGCGTGCTCACCCAGAGCTTCGGCTGGTCCTCGGTACTGCTGGTGATCGTGCCATTCGCCAGCGCCTGCGCGCTGCTGGCGGGCTGGTGGCTGCCGCGCGATGCGGCGGTGCTGCGCGGGCGCTCGTTCGACCTGGCCGGCTGCCTCACCGTGACCCTGGGCGGCAGCCTGCTGGTGACCACGCTGGTGCAGGCGCCGGAGTGGGGCTGGGCCGCGCCGCGCACGCTGGGCTGCCTGGTGGCCTCGGCGGTGCTGCTGGCCGGCTTCGTGGCGATCGAACAGCGCAGCCGCGACCCGTTGATGCAGTTCTCGCTGCTGCGCCTGCGCAGCCTGCGCGCGGCGATGTTGCTGACGATGGTGTTCATGAGCAGCTTCGGCGTGCAGTACTACTTCCTGGCGCTGTACTTCCAGGATGGCTACGGCTGGAGTGCGCTGCAGGCCGGCCTGGCCTTCCTGCCGCCCACGCTGGTGTGCACGTTCGGCATCCGCATCAGCGAACGGATGCTGCGCCGGCGTTCGCCGCGCCAGGTGCTGGCGCTGGGCATGGGCGCCGGCGCGATCGGCATCGGCGCGGTCGCGGTGGCGCTGCCGCATGGCGCCACCTACTGGGCGCTGCTGCCGGGGATCGTGGTGCTGAGCATCGGCCAGGGCATGACCTGGACGGCGATGTGGATCGTGGCCGGGCAGGGCGTGCCGGCCGCGCAGCAGGGCGTGGCCTCGGGCATGGCTGCCACCGCGCAGCAGATCGGTGGCGCGCTCGGCCTGGCGCTGCTGGTGATGCTGGCCAACGCAGGCCGCAGCGCCAGCAGCACCGGCACCAGCCCCGAAGCACTGCAGGGGCTGGTCCACGCACAATACGGCGCGGCGCTGTTCGCGTTGCTGGGCGTGGCCGTGGCGCTGTGGTTGCGCCCGGAGAAAACCGGCGCCGCCGTGCCGGTTACGGGGTTGACCGCACCGTAACGTTCAGCGCGGTGAACACCCGCGCCAGGCGTTCCGCCCACGCGCGCTGCCCGGCCGCATCGGCGATCAGGTCCTGGCGGATTTCCAGCTCCACGTGCAGCAACCCGCGGCCTTCGCCATGCACCGGCACCGCGTAATCACTGGTGCTGCTGACCGAGTACGGTTCGTTGTCGCCCACCACCAGGTCGCCTTCATCGCGCAGTGCCTGCAGCAGTGCATGCGCCAGGCGCGTGTCCTGGTGGTACAGCACCCCGGCATGCCACGGCCGGTCTGCACCGTTCATGCGCGGGGTGAAGCTGTGCATCATCACCAGCAAGGTCGGGCGCTCCTGCCCGGCGCGTGCATCCAGTTCGGCGGCAATGCGCGCGTGGTAGGGCGCGTGGATCGCATCGATGCGCTGCTGGCGCTGCGCGGCCGACAGCCCGGCGTTGCCCGGCACCACGGTATGGTCGCTGACCTCGGGAATCAGCGTCGGCGAGGCCAACGGACGGTTGCAGTCGATCACCAGCCGCGAATAGGTCTGGGTGATCGCCCACGCGTCGAGCAACCCGGCCAGTTCGCGGGTGACCCCGGCAATGCCGATGTCCCAGCCGATATGGCGGTCGCGCTCGACCTGCGGCAGGCCCAGGTTCGCCAGCACGTCCGGCACCTGCTGGCCGGCGTGGTCGGCGATCAGTACATAAGGTGAGCGCCCCTGCGGGTGCAGCACGGTGAACGGCGCAGGATCCTCTGCGCCAAGCAGGGGCGTGGCCGCCAGCGGATGCGTACGCGAATCAGCCACGCGCGGTCCCATCCAGATGGTGCTCGATCATCCACAGGCCGGCCCACAGCTTGGCGTCCAGCTGGTAGCCCTGGCCCATCTTCTCCACCAGCCAGGCGGCCGCGCGGGCACGCGGTACCTCATGCACGGTGATGTCCTCGCTGGCATCGCCGCCGCCTTCGCCCACCTTGCGCAGGCCGGTGGCGCGCACGAAGGCGATCTTCTCGCTGCTGGCACCGGAGGACGTCGGGCCGATCATCAGGACTTCGGCATGGTCGGCGGTCCAGCCGGTTTCTTCTTCGAGCTCGCGCACGGCGGACGCCTCGATCGATTCGCCGGCGTCGATGTCGCCCACCAGCCCGGCCGGCATCTCGATCGTGTTGGCCTGCAGCGGTACGCGGAACTGCTCGACGAACAGCACGTTGTCGTCGGGGGTGACGGCGATGATGATCGCCGCCAGTCCGCCGGCATGGGTGCGCTCGCTGTACTCCCACGAACCGCGCACGACCATGCGCTGGTACTTGCCTTCGTAGACGACCTTCGGGGCTTGCGTGTTGGGGCTCATGCGAACTCGCTGGCGGGAGGGGAAATGTCGGGAATGCCGGCCGCGTTGAACAGCCGGCGCCGGGTAAGCGGACCAAAGCGCAGCGCCTCGCACAGCCCCTGCAGCATCTGCGGGTCGGCACTGGAGCGGCTGAAATCGGCCTGCGCCGCATCCAGCGGTGCATCCAGCGCGATGGTGGTCAGCTGCCGCCACAGCAGCGCATGCTCGCGCTGCTCGCGCAGGCGCACCGCCATCTGGGCGGCGCCGCGCAGGCGCAGGAACGGCACTTCGTCCAGTCGCTCGTACAGGGTGTCCAGGCTGCCGAAGTGGGCCAGCAGCACGGCGGCTGACTTGGCGCCGACACCGGTCACCCCGGGAATGTTGTCGACCGCATCGCCGCACAGCGCCAGGTAATCGGCGATCTGGTGCGCATGCACGCCGTGGCGGGCCTTGACCCCGGCCATGCCCCAGCGCTGGTTGCGGGCGTAATCCCACTGCTCGTCATGCTCGAACAGCAGCTGCGACAGGTCCTTGTCGGCCGAGATGATCACCCCGCGCATGCCGGCCGGGCGGCGCGCGTGCAAGGCGCTGCCGATCAGGTCGTCGGCCTCGTACTCGGTGTGGGCCAGCACGGCCAGGCCCAGCGCGCTGCACAGCGCCTTGCAGTGCGCGAACTGGCGGCGCAGTGCATCGGGTGCCGGATCGCGGTTGGCCTTGTAGGCGGCATACAGGTTATGGCGGAAGCAGCTGTCCAGCGCCTCGTCAAAGGCGATGGCGATGTGCTGCGGACGCTCGCGTTCGAGCAGGTCGAGCAGGAAGCGGGCGAAACCATGCACCGCGTTGGTCGGCCAACCCTGCTGGTCCTGGAATTCATCGGGCATCGAATGCCAGGCCCGGAACACGTACAGGCTGGCGTCCACCAGGTAGAGAGGCGTGTGCACTCAGCCCACCCAGTCCTGCAGCAGCGCGGCCGGATCGGGGCGCTCGCGTTCGGGCACGGCGGTCCTGGGCGTACCGATATGGATGAAGCCGGCAATCCGCTCATGGTCGGCCAGGCCCAGGTGCGCGTGCACCGCCGGGTCGAAGGCCATCCAGGCGGTCAGCCACTGCGCACCAAAGCCCAGCGCCTGCGCGGCCTGCAGCAGGGCGAAGCAGACGCAGCCGGCGGTCATCAGCTGCTCCTGCTCGGGCACCTTCGGGCTCGGCGTGGGGGCGGCAATGACGGTGATGATCAGCGGGGCATGCGAAAAGCGCAGCCGGTCCTTTTCCACCTGTGCATCCGAGGCGGTGGGGTCGCGCTCACGGCTGCGCCGGGCCAGGAACTCGCCCAGCTGCAGGCGGGCATCGCCGGCGATGCGCAGGAACCGGTAGGGCACCCGCTTGCCGTGGTCGGGCACGCGCACGGCTGAGGCCAGCATCCGCAGCAGGGTGGCCGGGTCCGGTCCGGGCGCGCCCAGTTGCAGGGCGGGAACCGAACGGCGGGCGTCCAGGGCTTGCAGCGCAGGGGAGTCGAGCATGGGGTCTCTATCGGGCATCGGGGTGGCCCTGATTATAGTCGGGGCAGTTTGTGACCCCGCTTATGGCGATCTCCTGCCCATTTGCGACGAACCGTGATGAACAGCACTTAATTAGTGGCACTCCTTCACGTCGCTGTACTCGCTTCCCACCCGCGCTGGCCTTACGATACAAGGCCTGCCGGCACCCGGGTCATGAGGTTCAAAGTGCGGACTGTTTCACTGTCCCTGACCGGTGGGCCGTCCTACCATCCGTGTGCTGGTGTCTTGGGGACGCCCGTGCCTGTTGTATCCATGCTGCATCCTGTACCAGCGAGGGTGGGGAGCCTTTTCGCATGATCGCCACGCCCAACGTATCGGGACAGCCGGGTCGCGACCCGGCGCTGTTGAAGCTTGCACGCGAGGCCGCCCTGCCGGGCCTGGCCGAGTCGTTCGCGACCGTGATCGCACGCTTCGACGATGTGCTGTTCGACCGTGCCGGCACCGCTGGCGCGTCGCAGCTGCTGTTCCTGGATGGCATGCGTGAACTGCGTCGGCGCCGCGAGGACATCGTGGCCGGCTTCCGTGGGCATCTGGCCAAGGCCTGGGACGCGCTGGAGCACGCTGAGCCGCTGTCGGCCGAGGCCACGCTGGCTGGCCAGGGCGAGGAAGGGCTGAGCCTGGTTCCCGAGCACGTGCTGGAATCGCGGCTGGCGGTGCGCAACTTCGCCACCGTGCTGCTGCGCGACTGGAAGCCGGTGCTGGGCCGGCTTGACCGCCGCCTGGGCTGGATCGCCGGCGGGCTGGAACTGAACGCCGATACCAACCCGATCAGCCCCGAGCACATCGGCGTGGCCATCCATGAGGCCTTCGCGGACTGTGAACTGGCGCCGGAAGTGCGCCTGGTGCTGATCAAGCTGTGCGAGCGCGACCTGCACGCGCCGATCGGCAAGCGTTACGAGAAACTCGACGAACAATTGGCCGCTGCCGGTGTGATGCCGCAGATGGCCGCCCCGCGCCGCGCCGCGCCGCGTCCGCCCTCGCCCCGGCAGGAGCTGGACGAGCTGGTCGAGGCGCTGGAAACCCAGGGTGCCGCTGCCGACGACGGTGCGGCCCCGGCCTGGGCGCGCCGCTTTGCCGACCGCTGGGCGGCCAGTCGCGGCCGCATGCAGTCGGCGCAGGCCGCGCATGACCATGCCAGCGAAGGCCCGGACGGGATGAGCGGCAACCAGGGCATGCTGCTGGAGGCACTGCACGAGTTGCTGCAGCAGACCCGGCATGTCCGCGAAGACGCGACCTCTGCCGCCAGCGTGGCGGTGGGGCAACAGCGCCCGCTGAGCCAGCGCGAAATGATGTCGGTGCTGTCGCTGCTGCAGGCCACGCCGAGTGCGACCCTGCGCGCGGCGATCGGCGAAGACGGCGAATCGCTGGCGCAGCGGCTCAAGAGCGAAGTGCTGTCCGGGGCGACCCGGCTCGGCGTGGACCCGGCGCAGGCGCGCCTGGACCCGCAGGATGAAGATGCGATCGACCTGGTCGGCATGCTGTTCGATGTGATGCTGGACGAGCGCGACCTGGAAGGTCGCTCGCGCGAGCTGATCGGCCGGCTGGTGGTGCCCTTCGTGAAGGTGGCCATGCTCGACCGCCGCATGTTCGTGCAGAAGACCCACCCGGCGCGCAAGCTGCTCAATTCGCTGGCCGAGGCCTGCGAAGGCAACACCGGCGAGAGCCAGGCCGAGCGCGTGCTGATGGGCAAGGTCGAGGAAATCATCGAGCGGCTGGTGGCCGAGTTCAACGAGAACCTGGCCATCTTCCTGACCCTGGAAGAAGAATTCCGCGATTTCCTGGCCCAGCATCGTCGCCGCATCGAGATTGCCGAGCGCCGCGCGGCCGAGACCCAGCGCGGGCAGGAAAAGCTGGAAGTGGCGCGCACCCGCGCGGCCTCCGAGCTGGACTGGCGGATCGCCGACACCGCGCTGCCGCAGGCCATCGGCGATTTCCTGCGCCAGCCGTGGCAGCACCATCTCACCCTGGCCGTACTGCGCGAAGGCGACGACGGCCCGTCGGTGAGCGAGGCGCTGGCGCTGGCGGACGGGGTCCTGGAAGAAGTGTCCGAAGCCCGCCGCCAGATCGTCGGCAAGCCGTGGCTGCAGGCATGGCACCCGGTGCTGCGCAAGGTCTTTGCCAGTGTCGGCGTGCACGCCGATGGCGCCAACGCGGCCATCGATTCGCTGCATGACACGCTGCAGTCCATCGCCGAATCGCGCCCGGAACTGGAACGCGCGCTGCCGGAGCTGCCACAGGTGGTCCTGCCGACGCCCCCGGCCGCAGACAGCGCGGGCGTGGAGCTGGGCAGCAAGGTGGACGTCACCGACTTCGACAACGCCGATGCCGACCGTTTCCGCGGCCTGGAAATCGGCAGCTGGCTCGATTTCGTCGACAAGGACGGCAAGGTCCAGGCCGGCAAGCTGTCCTGGGTCAGCCCGATTTCGCAGCGCCTGCTGTTCGTGAACCGCCGCGGCGTGCGCTTCTGCGTGGCCTCGCCCGAAGAACTCGCCGTCATGGTGCGCCTCGGCCGCCTGCGCGCGCACATCGACGATGGCGCCTTCGACAGCGCCATGCAGGGCGTCATCGATCGCCTCGATACCAAGGGCGCTACGGTTCACTGAGGTTGCCGCTGGAAGCAACGTCAACGTCAACGTCAACGGCAGCGTTTTGGTTGCTACGTGTTGGGGAGGCCGTCGGGCAGCCCCCTACGGGACACGCCGTGAATCCATCCATGGAGGCTTGTCAAAAACATCCATGTTTTTGACAGTCCCTACGGGGGCTACCCGCCGGCC